>JANMLE010001380.1:0-9307 GCA_031372385.1 Planctomycetota bacterium
TGGAGGGCCATCGCGCCTGCGCGTCCGGAGGGTGGGCTTTCAATCGTGTTGAGCAACCAAGACGGACGGCCAAGAGTGGCCATCTTCCGGGTCAGGCTTTCAATCGCTCCTGCACGTGACTGACAAGGTTCTTCACCGGCAGCCGGATCTGTTCGAGCGTGTCGCGGTCGCGGAGCGTGACGGTGTCGGCCGTGGTGGTTTCACCGTCGACGGTGATGCAGTACGGCGTGCCGATTTCGTCCATGCGGCGGTAGCGCCGGCCGATCGCCCCCTGCTGGTCATATTGCACCGCGATCCCCGCCTGCTTGAAGGCCCGGTAGATCCCGGCGGCGATCTCGGGCAGGCCGTCCTTCTTGATCAGCGGGAACACGGCCACCTTGATCGGGGCCAGCTTGGGATGCAGCTTCAGCACCACCCGTTCCTGCATGACCCCCTTCTCATCCGGCTGATGATCCTCGTAGTAGGCTTCGCAGAGGAAGGCGAGAGTCGCACGATCGCAGCCGGCCGCGGGCTCGATCACGTGCGGGACGAACCGTTCGCGCGATTGATCGTCGAAGTAGCTCAAGTCCCTGCCGCTGCCCGAGTACTTCGGCTTGCCGTCCGCACCGAGTTCCACGACCAGTTGCCCATCCTGCTTGCACAGCTTGCCTTCCGAGTGCGAACGCAGGTCGAAGTCGCCGCGGTGTGCGACCCCTTCCAGCTCGCCATACGAACCGGCTTCCAAGAACGGGAACGCATATTCCAAGTCCGCGGTGCCGACCGAATAGTGCGCCAGCTCCTCCTTGGCGTGTTCGCGCAGGATCAGATTGGCCGTCGAAATCCCGTGCCTGATGTACCAGTTGTAGCGGCGGTCGCGCCAGTACTGGTACCAAGCCAGTGATTGGCCGGGATGGCAGAAGAACTCCATCTCCATCTGCTCGAACTCGCGCGACCGGAACGTGAAGTTGCGCGGCGTGATCTCATTGCGGAAACTCTTCCCGATCTGAGCCACGCCGAACGGGATCTTCACACGGCTGGAATCGCAGACGTTCTTGAAGTTGACGAACATCCCCTGCGCGGTCTCGGGCCGCAGGAACGCCTTGTTTTCCTCACTGCGGACGGCACCCGTGTACGTCTCGAACATCAGGTTGAAGTCGCGCGGTTCGGTGAGCTGGCATTTGTCGTGCTGACCGGGCGCCTTCGAGGGTTTGATGGGGCACTCGCTGGTCGACACGTGGTCCGCGCGGAAGCGGCCCTTGCACTCGCGGCAGTCCACCAGCTTGTCGGCGAACAGATCGAAGTGGCCGGACACCTTCCAGACCTGCGGGTGCATGACGATCGACGTTTCGACGCCGACCATGTCGAAGCTCGACGGCGCGCCGGCCGGCGTCGAGATCTCGTCGTGCTCGGTGATCATGTCGGACCACCACGCCTGCCGGACGTTGCGCTTCAACTCCACGCCAAGCGGTCCGTAGTCCCAGAAGCCGTTCAGTCCGCCGTAAATTTCGGACGACTGAAACACAAATCCGCGGCGCTTGGCGAGCGCGACGATCTTGTCCATGCGGGTTTCAACGGCCATGTCAGGGAGCCTTTCGGAGAGGAGTGTTCAGTGTTCAGTGTTCAGTGTTCGGGAGGACTTGAGGAGCCGGATGTCGCTTGTCGTGGGATCGTATTCGGGGACGATGTCGAACAGGTCGGATGTTCCGGCTCGTTCGATCTGATCTTCAAAACCGAGACGCAGGCAGTTGCGGCCGCCGTAGCCGGAGCGCATCGCCCGGCGAAATGTGTCGGCCGATGCGGATTCGGAGCGGTAGAGGCCGAGCGCCATGCGAAGCTGGTCGTCGGCCCACTGTGACTCAAGTTCGCCCGTGGCGGCCAGTAACCGGTTGACGATGGCACCCGCACAAAGAGAATCCTCGATGGTGATCTTGCCTTTGGTTCCAGCACAGACCAAGTGTATCGGGCGCGAATCCGCCGCCAGGACATTCACCACCGCTTGCAGGTTCACGAACGACCCGATCAGCACCCGGTCGGCTCCGGCGGCGCGCAGCAAGGCGCGGGTTCCGTTGGACGTGGTGAAGACGATGGTCTTGCCGACAACGACATCGGCGGAATATGCGAACGGATTGTTGTCGAGGTGAAAGCCGTCGATGAGCAGCCCCTCGCGTTCACCGCCCAGCAGAATCTCGCCAGCCGATGTGTTCCGAGCGATCTGCCGCGCCTCGTCGACCTCGGCACACGGGATGACGCGGCGGGCACCATGCGCCAGCGCGTGCGTGATGGTCGTCGAGGCCCGCAGGACGTCGATGATGACGGCGACTCCGCTCCGCACGTCTTCCGGCTCAAACAGCACTGGCAACAGGTGAACTTTAACCTCGCGACTCATGGGGCGGATGATAGAGAAAGGTTCCGCAGCCTGCCAGCCGACGAAGTGGGAGCTGGTTTCCCGATCGCCCCGGCACGTCGCTGATTCGCAAGAATTCAGCGAAACATCGGACCATGATCCGAGTCCTTGCGAACTCAGCGACTTCCACGTTGTCGATGCGAAGCTGCCGCCAGCACCACCTGACTGCGGTCTGGTTACCGGGTTCGGGCGTGACGGTGGGGCCGAGTTTGGTCAGCTCTCGGTCGGCAGCATTGGTTCTTCGGGCTTGGCCGCCGCTTGCTTTCGCTGGGTGAGCCAGTGTTGGCCCACTCCCCTCCCGCCGTTATCACGCCCCACCCCATGTGGGGTTATTTGTTTCGTTGCGGAATCGCTACGCTCTTGGCGTGTTCAACAACTGTCGAGGAGATCCACAATGGAACAGGCCATGGACAAGTTCGAGTACAAAGTCCTCTGGAACAAGCGAGCGGGGTTGCTCGCGGAACATTGGTTCGACGGCGACTTGGATCTCGGGCCAGAGATCACGACCGAACTCTTGACTCCCTACGGGCGAGACGGATGGGAAGCCGTGGCGGCAATGCAGACAATCAGCGGACCAACTCACAAGCTCATCCTGAAGCGAGTCTGCCCGACCAAATGAACCGGCGGCATCCACCGCCAGCCATCACAGAACCTCATTTCGGAACCGTGGCTCATGCTCCAGAAGTTGCTCTACCCGGAAATCCGTGAACTCATTGAGGGGCAGGATGAGGTCACGTTGCGTGAGACGTTGGATCGCTGGGTTCCCGCCGATGTGGCGGCACTCTTCGACGAATTGAATGATGCGGAAGATCTGGCGGGCTTTCGTCTGCTGCGTGGTCCGCAGCGAGTCCAGGTGTTCGAGTACCTCGATCAAGAAGTGCAACAGCGAATTCTGGCCGGACTGTCGGCCGCTGAAGCGGGCAGCGTGCTCAGCGAAATGGCGGCCGACGACCGGACGGCCCTGCTGGCCCGCATGCCCGACGAGGACCGGGACCGCTCTCTGGCGCTGCTCACCGCGGAGCAACGCACCATCGCGCAGTCGCTGCTTCAGTTCCCGGACGGGAGCGTGGGGCGATTGATGTCCCCCGATTGCATTGCGGTGCGCAGTCATTGGACCATCCAGCACGTCCTCGACCACATCCGCAAGCACGGTCAGGACAGCGAGACGCTCAACGTCGTGTACGTCGTCGACGCCGATCACAAGCTGATCGACGACCTGCGGATTCGGCAGGTCTTGCTCGCCGCGTCGACGCAGACCATTCATGACCTGATGAACCACAATTTCGTCACGCTCTCGGCGAAGGATCCGAAACGTTCGGCGGTCGAGGTCTTCCGCCGTTACGACCGCACCGCGCTGCCCGTGATCGATGAGGGGGGCAAGCTGCTGGGAGTGGTCACCATCGACGACGTGCTCGATGTGGCCGAGCAGGCGGCCACGCAGGACATTCAGAAAATGGGCGGCCTCGAAGCCCTGTCCGAGCCGTACTCCACGACGCCGCTGCTGACGATGGTCCGCAAGCGAGCGGTCTGGCTCGTGGTGCTGTTTCTCGGAGAAATGTTGACCGCGACCGCGATGGGTTTTTACGAGGCGGAGATTGCCAAGGCGGTCGTCCTCGCGCTGTTCGTGCCGTTGATTATTTCGAGCGGCGGCAACTCGGGTTCGCAGGCCGCGACGTTGATCGTCCGGGCGCTGGCTCTGCAAGAAATCCGGCTGCGCGACTGGTGGTCCGTGATGCGGCGCGAGTTGCTGTCGGGCGGCATGCTGGGGCTGCTGCTGGGAATGATCGGCTTTGTTCGCATTGCCCTGTGGAGCACCTTCTCCAATATCTACGGACCCCACTGGTTCCTCGTCGCAACAACCGTCGGGTTGTCGCTGGTGGGGATCGTGGTGTGGGGGACGCTCGCCGGTTCGATGCTGCCGTTTGTGCTGAAGCGCTGCGGAGTGGACCCCGCCACGTCGTCGGCTCCGTTCGTGGCCACCCTCGTGGACGTGACCGGCCTGGTGATCTACTTCACGGTGGCAATGGTCATTCTCCGCGGCACACTGTTGTGAATCGGACGCATCACTTCAACGGACCGATCCGACCTTTCATTCGACCGTGAAGATCAGTCCGAGTTGCGTCAGCTTTCGGCCGGCGTCAGCGGCTCTTCGGGCTTGGCCGACGCTAGCTTCCGCTGGGCGAGCCAGTGTTGGCCCAGTTCCCAAATGGGTGGCAGGAGTGACAGGCCGATAATCCCGAATATCACCAGTTCAAAATTCTTTTCAACAACTGGCTGCATTCCAATCCAGTAGCCGAGCAGCACGAAAATCAGCACCCAGACGACCCCGCCAATGACGTTGTACAGCAGGAACAGGCGGTAGTTCATCGAGCCCATTCCCGCGACAAACGGCGCGAACGTCCGGATGATCGGGACGAACCGGGCCAGGATGATGGTCTTGCCGCCGTACTTCTCGAAGAACCGGTGCGTCTTCTCCAGATGGGCATGCTTCAGGAAGGGGATCTTGCCGTTGAAGGCATGCTCGCCAAACCAGTGTCCCATCCAATAGTTCAACGTGTCACCGGCAATGGCTGCGACCATCAGCAGCGGCAATAGCCACTCGATGCGCAGCGAACGATCAGCCGCAAACGCGCCGGCCATGAACAACAGGGAATCGCCCGGCAGGAACGGCGTGACGACCAGGCCGGTCTCGCAAAAGATGACTCCGAACAGGATCAGGTGCGCCCAGACGCCGTACTGGTTGACGATCTTCTTCAACTCATCATCCAGATTCCACAGCAGGTCGAAGCCCCAGCGAAACAGCTCGACGACTTGAGTGAAAATCCCCGCTCTTGCCGCCGCGTCGCCTTGCTCGGCCAACAGCGCGATCGGCAGGAATTCCGCGCAGGACGCCAACAGCGGAATGAGCATGGCGACGCTCGATGTCGACAGGCCCACGCACTGAGTGATCCATGTCCCCGCGTGGCCAAAGTTCAGCAGTACCAGTCGTTCGATGCCGTTGAAGATGACGCTCACGATTCATCCTTGAAAAGTTGGCTTCTTTCGGAGCCGGGTCGTTTTGAATTGTCGAGACAAGGAACTCTTGCGGCTCCGTTGGCGACGGTCTGTTTGCTTTACAGGCCGAGTTGCGCCAGCAGCTTCGGGACTTCGGCAATCGAGGTGGCAATCGCAGCGATTCCGAAGAACAACCCGGCCATGCCCAGCCCGACACAGCGCAGCAGACCGGGTTGGATCTCACGCGGCAGCAGAATCCGGTTGACGGCGATGACATGCCAGCAACTGAAGCCAAGAGCAAAGTTGTAGAGCATTCCAGAGAACGTCAGCAGCGCGTTCGCCTTGACGAAGATCAGCATGACGATGCCGCAGACGGCGTAGATGCAGAGCACGCCGAAGTAGAGTTTCCCGATGTGCTTCGTATCCCATTTTCGCAGCGACGGAAGGGCCGTCCAACAGACATCGACCCAGCGTCGGAGCACGCCATCCGCAGTCGAGGCCATGCTCGTCGCGAGCACGAGCAGTCCGCAGAACATCGTCATGAACCAGAAGATCGGCCCGAAGAACGGTCCGGCCGCTTCCTGCACGCCGCCGGCCGTCATGGCCGCCGCGAGGTTCTTGTCGGCCAGCACTGTTCCGCGTTCCAGAAACTGCACGGACAACATGCTCGGCAGCGCAATGCCGATGAAACAGGCGGGCATCCAGATCCAAAGCTGCTCGCGCTGCACGTGGCCGAGCCACCCCTTCCAGCGCTGCAGCGATTCCTTCGTGACTTGGAACACCATCCCCACGTGGGACAGTTCGATCGCGTGGCCTCCGACGACGCTGGGGATCGCGCCGACATGCCGGCCCATGCCCCAGCCCTGCTCGCGCGTGAAGTTGCTGATCGGAGTGTTGGTCAACCCGCCGTTCCCCGAAATCGCCACCATCGAACCGAGCAGCCCGATGACTGTCATGTCGAAGATCGGCCAACCCCGTCCGCCAAACAGCGCGGTGAAGACATTGTCGGTGTTCGGCCCCAGTTCCGGTTCGCCCTCGTCCCTGATGCCGTTCTTGTTGGCATCCCCCGTTCGTTCGATGGGGACGGTCCCCACCTGGAAGAAGCCGCCGCCAATCTCAGCCCACGTGGCGGGCTTGGAATAGAACACGGCCAGCATCATCAGAAAACCGAGAACGACGACCAGCTTGAAGGTCATGATCGCCTTGAGCGAGTTGTAGACCTTGCCCCCCACGAGCAACGGCAGCAACACCCCCAGAAAGATCATGCAGCCCAAAATCGACTGAAGCAGCGCATCGGAAACACTGATCCCCGCAATCTTCAGGAATGACTCGGGCGGAGCCGTGGCGGACAGATCGGGCATCCGTTGCAGGATGATCCCCGACAACGGGATCGCGGCACTCGATGCCAGGTACGGCAGGAACGAACCGCAATCGAGAACCAGATAAATGCACAACCAGAACATCGGTCCCGGCAGGGTGCGGAACTTGCCCGTGAAGATCGGCTCACCCGTGTAGAGCGCGTAGCGGCTGATCTCGATGTTGTAGAGCACCTGGCCGAGAATGCTGAATGCGGACAGCCACAACAGCGCCGGGCCAAACCGCGCCGTGACTTGAGGCCCCGTCAGCCACTCGCCACCACCGATGGCCGCCGCCGCCATGACAACACTCGGTCCAATAATTGCCGTCCAATTTCGCCAGCGAAACACGGGAGAGGCCGGCAATTCCCCGCCATCCCAGCGTGGCATCTGCTGCGCACCGGGATGCGGCGGGACAAAGTCGGTCGGTGACGGGGCGGAGGGCGCGGGCGAGTCGGTCATGGGTGGCTCGTTCGGGTTCAGTCAGCGTCATGCGGCAGAGTCCACCCCCGAACGAGGGCGGAACGAACTGAGGATGGTAGTCACTGACCGCACCGGACGCGAGCATCAGCCGCCGCGAATCCATCGCGACACGCTGTGCCGTGGCGAGCCGGCCTACTTGATCGCCGCATCCACCGCCGCGTCGACGTTTGCCATCGGCTTCGGTCCATCGACGGTACACGACACCTGGCCCTTGCGGTCCACCAGGAAAACGCCCGTGCGCGGTTTGTCGTTCTCGGCATTGATCCGGCCCCACTGCCGATGAATGCGCAGCACATTCGTTGGATCGAGCGGATCAATGTCCGTCACGAGCGGAAAGGGAAACTTGCCGACCCGGTCCATCGCCGCGCGGTTCTGCTGCGGAAGCGCCGCACTGACCGCGACCACCTTGACGTTGTGCGATTGCAACTCCTCGAACCGTTCGCGCAGCCGCATCAGTTCGGGATCATTGTCAGCGCCAGCAGTTTCGGGATCGACATCGCGCCCCGCGTCACCGTCGAAGAACAGCACGATGATCTTGTGTCGTCCGAGAAATGCCGCCAGCCGCACGAGATGGTTGTCGGAGTCGCGCCCTTCAATCGCCGGTGCCGGTCGCATCACCACCGCCACCGCGACCTGGTCGGCATAGTCCTGCTCCTTGTTCGTCGCCACCCGCCAGGTGCAGACAACGGTGAGCACCAACGCGGCGATGATCGGGATCAACATGCGGCGGTCTTGCATTCCAACCTCGTCGAGTTTGTTTTCGGGCCGCGAATTGGGAATGCCAAAGGCCGCCGATCGCGGATGCAAACAGAGAAAGGAAAGCGGCGATGAATCGCCGCACTCCAATGGTCCCGCGGTTCATGCTTGCGGAACCGGGTTCTCGCTGACGGCCCGATTGAGTGCCTTCAAGTAGGCCAGAGCGCTCGCTTCGATGATGTCCGTACTCACCGCTTTGCCGTGGTAGCGGCGGCCGAGGTAGCTGATCGCGACGGTGGCTTCTCCCTGCGCGTCCTCGCCGCCGGAGACTGCGCGAACTTGGTAGTCGTTCAGGTCGGCGGTGACTCCGATGATCCGCTCCATCGCCTTGCAGACGGCGTCCACCGGGCCGTCGCCGATCGCGGCGTCGCGGAAACTGACGGGGGCGGCGGGATTGGCTTCGTCGCAAAGTTCGACTGTGGCGGTGGGAATCGTCCCGGTCCCCGCGCCGATGTGGAACTGAACGAGTCGCCACCGGTCGACGGTCGCGGTCGTCTGCTTGTCGATCAGCGCGACGATGTCGGCGTCGTAGACGTTTTTCTTCTTGTCGGCCAGCGCGATGAAGTCGTCGAACACCTTCTGAAGCTGCGCTTCGTCCAGCGTGTAGCCCAACTCGATGACCCGCGCGCGGAACGCGTGCCGGCCGCTGTGCTTGCCGAGGACCAGGTTCTCGCCGACAAACCCGACATCCTCGCTGCGCATGATCTCATACGTCGACCGGTTCTGAAGCATGCCGTGCTGATGGATGCCTGCTTCATGCGCGAAGGCGTTCTGGCCCACGATCGCCTTGTTGCGCTGGACCAGCATTCCGGTGATGCTCGAAACCAGCCGGCTGATTCCGCAGAGCTTGGGCGTGTTGATGTGCGTTTCGACGTTGTAGAAGTCCTTGCGCGTCTTGATCGCCATCACGATCTCTTCGAGCGCCGCGTTCCCCGCGCGTTCGCCGAGTCCATTGATCGTGCATTCGACCTGCCGCGCTCCGGCTTCGACTGCCGCCAGACTGTTCGCGACGGCCAGGCCGAGATCGTTGTGGCAATGCGTGCTGATCACCGCCTGCCCGATGTTGGGGACATGCTGCTTCAAGTGTGAGATCACCTTGAAGTAGTGGTTGGGTGTCGCGTAGCCGACCGTGTCGGGAATGTTGACGGTGGTGGCTCCGGCGGAGATTGCCTTCTCAACCACTTCGCAGAGGAAGTCGAGTTCCGTGCGCGCGGCATCTTCGGGCGAGAATTCGATGTCGTCGCAGAACGACTTGGCGAGTTGCACGTGTTCAACAGCCGCCTTCACGATTTCCTGTTCGGCCATCTTCAACTTGTACTGCCGGTGAATCGGGCTG
>JANMLE010001382.1:0-1138 GCA_031372385.1 Planctomycetota bacterium
TTTCTGCGTCCCGAAACATCGGCCGACCTGAACTTCGCCTATTACCAGTCGTCGCTCGTTGTCGAGCACTTCATCGAACGCTACGGCTTGGACAAATTGAAAAGCGTGCTGGCGGAGCTGGCGACCGGCCTGCCGATCGATCCGGCCCTGGAGCGGCATCTCGCCGCACTCGATCAACTCGACGAAGAGTTTCGCGAGTACGCGGCGCAGATGGCCCGCGAGTTGGCGCCGGATCTCGATTGGGAAAAGCACGACCTGTCGGCGATCCGTGATGACGACGACCCCGAACGACTGGAACGCTGGGTGGCCGATCATCCCACCAGTCTGCAGGGGCTGACGCTGTTGTCCGCGCAACTGATCGAACGTCGCGAATTCGCCAAGGCAAAACCCCCGCTGCAAAAGCTGATCGAACTGTTTCCCGAACTGGTGGGACAGGATTGCCCGTACGAATTGCTCGCCGCCGCGCATCGGGAACTGAAGGAAACAACCGATGAACGAAAGGTTCTTGAGCAGTACGCCATCCGGACCGACTCCTCCGTGCCGTCGCTGCTGCGGCTGATTGAACTGCAATCGGAGGCCAAAGACTGGGCCGGCGTGCGGCAGACGTCGCAGCAGTTGCTGTCGATCAATCCGCTGTTGCAGCAAACACAGAAGGCCCGCGCGGCAGCAGCCGAACACTTGCAGGACCGTCCCGAAGCCATCGGTGCGTTGAAGTCGCTCTTGCGATTGGAGCCGGACGATCCAGCCGAGTTGCATTTCCGCCTGGCGACTCTGCTTCATGACGCGGGTGATGCCAGCGCGAAGAGCCACGTCCTGCAAGCCCTCGAAGTCGCGCCGCGCTATCGTGCCGCCCAGAAGCTGCTGCTCAAGATCGTTCGAGAGAACGCAGTGAAGGTGGGAACCACGAAACACACGAAAGGCACGAAATGAAAGGCGAAGAGAAGGCGAAGACCATGTCACCACGGAAAACACGGAAGAGCACGGAGAGAATTCAATCAGAGTGAATTTGTTGTGGAGAAAGTAGAGTGGCAGAGTGCCTGCTTCCCTCTCTTGTCTTCTCCCTTTCCGTGAGTTTCCGTGCTTTCCGTGGTTCACTCCATTTCATTCTTACTTTCGTGCCTTTCGCGTATTTCGTGGT
>JANMLE010001244.1:0-1014 GCA_031372385.1 Planctomycetota bacterium
CTGGAAAAGGGCATGATTACGCTGACAGACGAAACCACGAAGAAATCACGTCCGGGCAAAGAGAAGCGGACCACCAAGTCGGGACGCGATCGGACGTTTCCGATTCACGAATTGCTGCGCGATCGGCTGGTCAACTTGCCACGCCATTCCGATGGGTGCGTCTTTCATGGCCCGCTAGGTGGCAGAATCAAAGCAGATACTGTTCGTCGCATCCTGATCCGCAATGTCCTGACACCACTGGCCTCGCGGTTTCCGTCAGAACCGGATGAAGTTGGCTTCATCGATGGCCGCCTGCATAGCTTTCGCCACTTTTTCTGCTCGACCTGTGCAAATCAGGGCGTGAAAGAACGAGTGCTGATGAACTGGCTTGGCCATCGGAACAGCCGCATGGTTCACCGCTACTATCACCTGCACGACGAAGAGTCGATCCGTCAGATGCAGCAGGTGAAGCTCTATTGAAGCAGTTGTTCCGCCGTCACTGGGATGGCGGGCATGTCCGTGAGGTTGTTGGGAAGGAGCAACTCGCCCGAACGGCGGTTGAGAATTACGTGAACGATGCCCAACCCATCTTCTGTCGCACCCTGATTGGCACAGTCTTGTCACAATCGACTGTGCCAATCAGGATTCCTGCTCGCAACCTGCTTACCTATAAGCAGGTTGCGGCGACGGCAGGAAACGATACGGAGAGGGGGGGATTCGAACCCCCGGTGAAGTTTGACCCCCACGCCGCTTTAGCAAAGCGGAGCTATCGGCCACTCAGCCACCTCTCCTCGGTCTTGCGACCGGGCGACAGTTATAGCTGGGATCGAGGCAAAAACAAGGCTGGATTGAGAGCGGTCCACGGCTCTGCAACACGCGCTCGGCTGGTCGAGCGTCCGGTAGGTCTTTCGCCTCACCCGCGACTGCCTTTGCGAGCATTGTCTTTCCGACACCAGGGGGGCCATCAAGCATGACTCCCTTAGGGAGGCGTGCTCCCAATTTCGTGTACCGGTCGGCGTTCTTGAGGAAGTCCAC
>JANMLE010001250.1:0-3732 GCA_031372385.1 Planctomycetota bacterium
TCTCGCAGAGTCTTCTCCTCGTGGCCGTCGCCTGCTTTGACGGTGTGTTTCACTCCCATCGTGTTGCGGCAGAAGTCGAGGCGGCTGGGCACCATGTCCATCACGATCAGGTTGGCACCGGTCAGCTTCACGAACTCGATCACGCTGAGGCCGATCGGGCCGGCGCCGATCACGAGGACATCCTCATCCTTCTGCGGAGCACATCGCGCGACGGCGTGGCAGCCGATGGCCAGCGTCTCGACGAGGGCGAGCTGTTCCATCGTGAGCTTCTGCGAGACGTGCAGCTTGCGCGCGGGAAGCTTGAACAACGGACGCATCCCGCCATCGATGTGGACGCCCAAGACTTGCAGGTCTTCGCAGCAGTTGGGGCGACCTCGACGGCTGGCGAAACTGGCGGGGTTGTTGATGTACGGCTCGACCGAACAGGTGTCGCCCACCTTCACGTTCGTCACTCCCGAGCCGACCGCTACGACTTCGACGCCGAGTTCATGACCGGGAATGCGCGGATACGAATAGAACGGCATCTTGCCGAGGTAACCGCTGATGTCGGTGCCGCAGATGCCGACGCGATGAACGCGCACGAGAGCCTCGTCGGGACCGGGATCGGTTGGCTCGGGAATGTCGATCAGGCGGAATTGCTGGGGCTCAAGCAGTTGAATGGCGCGCATGAATCGGGGCTCGTGGTCGCGGGAATGATGACAGATCCAACCGCCGAATCGCGGCCGACAGACGGGAGGATATCGCCCACCCGAATGAACGGAAAGAGCGGGGCGAAGAGTGTGGCGCACGCGGCCCGCTTGCGCCACGATGGCTCAGAGCTTGTGAATCTTTCGAGCCGCGACCATGAGGGAGCGGTGAAATCCAATGACCTACGACCGCTTCCTCACGGGCGCGGCTCGATTCTTTCACAAGCTCTCAGTTTTGCTCGGTCGCGCGGCCGGCCAGGCGCTGGCGGATGTATGCGGCGCGCGCCACGTTCCGCTCGGCGGACTCCAGCTTCTCGTGCCGGATCTTTTGCAGGTGGGCCGGCTGCGTGTGAATGAACAGTTCGTTCACCGTGGGGATTTCCAGGTCGTCGATCAACCCCAGATTGATGCCCATCCGCACGCTCGACAGCAGGTGCATGGTCTCTTCGGAACTGATGGTCTGCGCGTTGCGCAGGATGCCGTACGCCCGCGACACCTGGTCATGCAGGCCGCGCCGGTTTTCTTTCACCAGGGCGTTCCGGACGCGCCGTTCATACGACAGGATGTTCGGCACCACGTCCTGGATCGTCTTGATGAGTTGCTGCTCGCTTCTGCCGAGCGTGATCTGGTTGGAGATCTGGTAGAAGTCACCCATCGCCTGGCTTCCCTCGCCGTACAAGCCGCGCACAGCCAGCCCGATCTTTTGCAGCGCCTGGAAGACCTTTTGAATTTCCTTGGTGATGACCAGCGCCGGCAGGTGCAGCAGCACGCTGACCCGGATGCCGGTCCCGCAGTTGGTGGGACACGCCGTCAGGTATCCGAGCTTCTCGCTGAAGGCGTATGTGACCTCGGCCTCGATCGCATCGTCGATGCGGTCGATTTCCGCCCAGCATTCGTCGAGTGCGAAGCCGCTGTGCAGCACCTGCATCCGCAGATGGTCCTCTTCGTTGACCATCAGGCTGACATTCTCCTCATCGCTCACGCCGACGCCGCGGCGACCACGGTTTTCGGAATGCTCGCGGCTGATCAACTGTCGCTCGACAAGCATCTGCCGGTCGAGCGGTTCGAGACTGCTGACCGGGATGTAGCTGAGCCGCCGTCCGGTCGCGAGGCGGTCGATCTGGGCGTGCAGGAGTTCTTCGATCTCCGCCCGCGCACCGTCGTCGGCACGGTTGGGGAAGGGGTATTGAGCCAGGTTTCGCGCCAGTCGAATCCGGCTGGACATGACGATGTCCGATTCCGGCCCGGTGGCCCGCAACCATTCGCCGCTGGTGTGAGTCAGTGACTCGATGTCCACGCCGGTGTTCCCATTGTTAGCTCGAACCTGGCCCCCGCCGCGTTGATGACGGCGGGCGGCGAGTCGAGTCTCAGCGACCGTGCTTCATATCAGATGCGGATGTGCTTCGGGTCATTCCGGCGGTGGTTCCTCGTCCATCGGCCCGGTTTCGACGTGCCGGATCGCGTCGCGGATCAGTGCCGCTTCCTCGTAGCGTTCCTCTTCCACCGCCGTTCGCAGATCGCTTCTCAGTTTGATGAGCCGGAACTGATGCTGGCTGGAATCGGGGGCACGCTTGGGGATCTTGCCGCAATGCTCCGTTTCGCCGTGGATGTTCTCCAACAACGGAAGCAGTTCGTCTTCAAAGGCGACGTAGTCGTGCGGACATCCCAGCCGGCCCTGCGCCCGAAACTCCTTGAACGTGATCCCGCAACTCGGGCAGACCCGTTGATCGAGTTCGTCGAGGTCTTCGGCCGCTTCCGCTTCCGTTCCCGGAGGCAATTCATCGGGATCGCCGGAGGGTGCCTGGCTGAGATATTCCTTGGCACACGACTCACACAAGTGCAGCGCCTGAACTTCACCATGCCGAAGTTCGGTGATGTGCAAGACGGCGGGTTTGGAGCAGCGACCGCACTTTTTCATGACTAGCGTGCCAACCGGTTCAGCGGGACCGGATTGATTTCACGGAGGAGACCGAAACCGTTGTGACGCTGGAAGTATCGGCAGCGCCAAGGGCTCGGTCGAACGAGACCGGCCGAATTCTAGCCAGCCCCCAAGGGGTGTCAAGACACGGGGGAAAAGTGCAAATTGGCAATTGCCAATTGCCAATTGCAAATTGAGAAGAAGTACCGCACGCGTGTTTTTTCATTTTGAACTTTGCACTTTCCACTTCTCACTTTGCACCATTCAATTCCTGAACCTCCACCAACATTGCCGTGTCCCCTCAGTCGCAATCGGTCGCAATGGCACCGTTCTTGACCCTCAAACTCCCGACCGGTATCATCCCTCCGCGTCACGCATCCTCATCATTCACGAAAGCCGAAGTTCCATGATTCGTTCCCTGCCGCGACTGCTCGGTCTGCTGCTCACCTGCTGAAAGGCGAGGTCCGGGGAACGTCCTACCGCATCCAATGCACAAGTTCACCCTGAGGTCTCGCGGCCTCGGGGTTTTTTTTCGTCCAAGGGATCGAAACGACGGAAGGGACCAAAGGAACGTCTGTCCTTGGTCCTGGTCCTTGTCACCGACCTCCGCCATTCTGGTTTGCTGTCTCTTCTTCTCTTCCTACCCACTATCCACTATCCACAACCCACTGGATCGCCCATGACCGACACCGTCACCATCTTCGACACCACGCTTCGCGACGGCGAGCAGTCGCCCGGTTGCAGCATGACCATGCCTGAAAAGCTCAAGGTCGCCGAAGCGCTGGTGGAACTGGGGGTCGATGTCATTGAGGCGGGATTCCCGATCGCTTCGCCCGGAGACTTCGAAGCGGTCCGCGCGGTCGCGCAGAAGTTCGGCGATCGGACCACGATCTGCGGGCTGGCCCGTTGCCGCCGCGAGGACATCGAGCGCGTGGCGGAAGCGCTGAAGGGAATCGCCAAGCCGCGGATTCACGTCTTCCTCGCCACCAGCCCGATTCACCGGCAGTACAAGTTGAAGATGGCCGAACAGGAAATCGTGAAGGCGGCTGTTGAACACGTGCAACTCGCCAAGTCGTTCTGCGACGACATCGAATTCTCGCCCGAAGATGCCGCGCGCACGGAACTCGA
>JANMLE010001485.1:0-1164 GCA_031372385.1 Planctomycetota bacterium
CCGTCGGCGGAGCGACGGGACTACGGTACTTCGGTCCGAATCGTCAATGGTGGATTTGACCAACGTCAGCGGCCGGGTGGCTCGATCGCCGCCGTGCGAACCAGAGGCTCAGCCGGTCCAGGTACAGGTAGACGACCGGCGTGGTGTACAGCGTCAGCATCTGGCTGAAGATCAGTCCGCCGACGATGGCGATTCCGAGCGGCCGGCGCAGTTCTGATCCCGCGCCGGTTCCCAGTGCCAGTGGCAGACCTCCCAGCAGCGCGGCCAGTGTGGTCATGGTGATCGGGCGGAAGCGGAGGATGCAGGCGGAGAAGATCGCTTCTTCCGGGGACTTGCCGTGGTGGCGTTCGGCCTCGAGCGCGAAGTCGATCATCATGATGGCGTTCTTCTTGACGATCCCGATCAGCAGCAGGATGCCGATCAGGCCCATCACGTTCAGCTCCATCCTGCAGTACAACAGCGCGAGCAGCGCGCCGACTCCGGCGGAGGGGAGCGTCGACAGGATCGTGATCGGATGGATGTAACTTTCGTAGAGGATTCCCAACACGATGTAGACCGTGACCAGCGCCGCCAGGATCAGCACGTTCATGTTGACGAGGGCGTCCTGATAGGCGAGCGCCACCCCCTGGAATTTTCCCTGGATGCTTTCCGGCAGCCCCAGTTCCCGCGACGTCTTCTCGATCAGCGGCACCACATCGCCGAGCGACGTTCCCGGCGACAGGTTGAACGAGATCGTGACCGACGGGAACTGACCGGAATGGTTGGCGGTGAGATACGTGTTGTTCGTCGTCTGCCGGTACAGGGTCGACAGTGGGATCTGGGCGTCGTTGGGACCGCGGACATGGATGTGGCGGATCGAATCGGGGTTCTGTGTGAACTCCGGTTCGACCTGCATGACGACGCGGTACTGGTTGAGCGACTTGTACATCGTGGAGACCGGGCGCTGGCCGAAGGCGTCGTACAGCGTGTTGTCGATCGTGGCCATGCTGATGCCCAGACGGGCGGCGGTGTCGCGGTCGATGTCCAGCCGCGTCTGCAGGCCGCGCGTCTGCTGATCGGACGAGACGTCGACCAGACCCGGTACCTTGCGCATCGCCGCATGCAACTTGCCGCTCCACTGCGTCAACTCGGTCAGGCTGTCTCCGCGCAACGTGTACTGGTACT
>JANMLE010001510.1:0-1489 GCA_031372385.1 Planctomycetota bacterium
GGCGAAACCGACCCGCATGCGCGTCGTGCCTCAACAGTGGCCGCCACCTCCGCGGCGCGGCCCAAACCGCCCACTTCATGCGCGCTCCGTTTTATGCGCCCGGACCATTCGTAATGCCGCGCTAATAAAACGGAGCGCGAATGAAGGAGGAAAACGGTGCGGCCATCGGCCATCGGCCATCAGCCACCGGTCTGGTGACGCTGCCGGCGAAGGTCTGAACAGGGAGCAGAGCACGTTGGAAACGAGCTCCACGAGTCTGTCGGGCTTGTCCCCTCAGGGGAATCCCGCGTCGCGGTAGACTTCCTTTCCCTCCAGCAACGTCAGCAGCACTTTGGTGCGATGGATCTCGTGCTTGGGGATGTCGAACAGGTTGCGGTCCAGGACGATCAGGTCCGCCGCCTTGCCGACTTCGATCGATCCCGTTTCGGTCTCCTGGAAGTTCACATACGCGCCGTTGATCGTGTACGCGGCCAGCATCAGGGGGAGGTCGACGAGTTCTTCGGGAATCCAGGCGGGGCCGGGTCCGTCTTTCAGGCCGCGGCGTGTGACGGCAACCTGGATCGCATCGAGTGGATTCATCGAGGTCACAGACCAATCGCTGCCGCCGACGATCACCGCGCCGGTGTCGGCGACGCTGCGGATCGGATACAGCCAGCGCGATCTCTTTGGACCGAGGATCGGCTCGGTCATCTTCACGATGTAGTCATCGGCGCTGGCCCACAGCGGCTGAAAGTTGGCGACGATCCCGAGCCGCCGAAACCGGGCGATGTCGGGCGGGTCGAACAGTTGGATGTGCGCGAGATGATGGCGCGAGTCGCGGCTGCCGTTGCGGGCGCGGGCGAACTCCAGCGCGTCGAAGGAACTCTGAATGGCCCGGTCGCCGATCGCGTGAATGTGAATCTGAAATCCCAGGCGGTCCAGTTCGGCCGCGACCGGCTTCAGCACTTCGGGCTCCAGATTCAGCCAGCCCCGGTCATCGCCGCCGAGGTATGGTTCCAACACCGCCGCGGTGCGCGATTCGATCACCCCGTCGAGAAAAATCTTCGCGGCCGTGGCCCGCAGGCGCTTGCCGCGATACTTCTCACGCCACTCCACGAATTGCCCCATCTGGGCTGAATGCTTTTCCGGATCGAGCCGCAACGCGGCCACCGTGCGCACCGTCAATTCGTCCGCTCGATCCAACGCGGTGAAGGCATTCAAGTGGTAGTCCTTGGCCGCGGCCTCCTGCACCGAGGTGATTCCCAACCGGTTGGCCAGCTCCAACCCGCGGCGCAAGCCGGTCACGCATTCGTCGTGCGTGTACGGAGCAATCTTGATTTTGACCAGACTCGACGCCGCCTCGCGCAGCGTGCCGGTCGGTTCGCCGGTCTTCGCGTCCCGTTCGATGCGCCCGCGCGGCGGATCGGGAGTCTCCTTCGTGATCCCCGCGATCTCCAGCGCCTTCGAATTCGCCCAGCTCGAATGACCGTCGAAGGCGTCCAGGATGACC
>JANMLE010001592.1:0-2041 GCA_031372385.1 Planctomycetota bacterium
GCTTCCAGAAGGTGTACATGCTGCGGCGATACAACCCCTCGCCCTTGTCCTGCCGATAGACGGTCCCCTCGTAATCGGCACCGACGGCGACATCGTCCCACAAACCCGCCGGCTGATACGGCGAGACACTCGGCCCGCCGAGGCGGTCGCTGAGCAGTCCCGCCACCGACAACGCGCTGTCGCGAATCATTTCCGCTTGGACTCGAAACCGCGGGCCGCGCGCGAACAGCCTGTTCTGCGGATCACGCTCCAACAGTTCCGCCGACACGCGCGATGACTGACGGTACGTGGCGGACGTGACGATCAGACGATGCAGCCGCTTCACGTTCCAAGAAGAAGTGGTGAGTGGTGGGTGGCGAGTGGCGAGTGCAGAAGGCGACGTCGCATCGCTGCCAACGTCCTGTCGTCCATCTCTTCTCTCGTCACTCGCCACTCGACTCTCGCCACTTCCCCCGAATTCCGCCGCCAGCCAGTTGACCAGTTCCAGATGACTCGGCCACTGGCCTTGCGAGCCGAAGTCTTCAACGGTCTCGACGAGCCCCGTGCCGAAGAACAGGTTCCACGCGCGGTTCACCGCCACGCGGCTGGTGAGGGGATGGCTTGGCGTGGTCAGCCAGCGCGCCAGGCCGAGCCGGTTGCGCGGCGCATCACCCGGAAAGGGAGGCAGACTCGCCGGAGTGTCGGGCTGGACTTCATCTGACGGCGCGTCGTATTGGCCGCGTTTCAGAATGAACGCCTTGCGCGGTTGCGGCATCTCCAGCATCACCATCGCCGTCGGGATCGCCTTGTCCAACTCGATCCGTTGCCGGTCGACGTCGGCTCGCTGAGATGTCAGTTGCTGGAACTCGGTGTCGATGCGGTTGAGATACGTTTTGACGAGCGTCTTTGTCTGGTCGGCCGTTCGCTGATCGGCCGCGACAGCCAGCAGTTCGCGCACGCCATCGGTGCCGGACACCGCGGCCACTTCGTCGGCCGACAACTCGCGGTCGAAGATCCGCACGTCATCGATCATCCCCTTGCACGGTGCCCCCGAAGTGCGGCGGCCGATCCGGAGCGGCTTCGTTGTGCGAGTGGTCTCGGTCAAGTTCTTGTGGGTGATCTCGACCTCCTGCAGCTTGCCGTCCACGTACAGTTTGAAGCCTTCGCCCTTCGACGAGCCATCGTAGGTGGCACAGACATGCTTCCACTGATTCTCGGGGACATCGGACTTCGTGACGACGTGCAGCGCGTTGTCCGGCCAGTGATGGACCAGATGCGCGGTGAGCTTGCCGCCGACAAGCAGCAGATCGAAGCCGCGGTGCGCGTCGGCATCGTCCATTCGCGAGATGACCGTTGCCGCGTCTTTGTTGGCGACATTCACCCACGCTCCGTACGAGAACTTCTCGGTGCGATCGAAGTTCGCCAGATCGCCCGCTTCGATGTGCGTGTTGCCATCGAGTTTGATCGCGCCGCCCAGTTTGCCGGCCGTCCATTCCGCCTTGCCGACGACTTGGCCTTTGCGGGTCGGGTCGATCCGCTCCGTGACGTCATTGCCAGCCGCTTCATCCAGCGGCCAGTGCAGCACGGGCACCGGCAATGCGGCGGAGTTGCCATACACTTCGCGCAGTTTGGGATCCCATTCGGCGATGGTTTGAGCGGCCTTGGCGGTCCGTTGCAGCAGGGCCTCGTCGATCGCACTGATTTGCCGTGCGATCGACTGCTGCCGCGCGGACTGTTCCGACGTCGGTGCCTTGATGGTCGGCTCGGCGTTTCCCACGCGACCCGCTTCGCCCTGTTCGTTCAGGTTGTTGAAGAACGCGAAGAACTGGTAGTACTCGCGCTGCGTGAACGGATCGAACTTGTGATCGTGGCAACGGGCACATCCGAGCGAGACGCCCATCACGATCGTGGCCGTGGTATGGACCCGATCCGCGACGTACTCCACCCGGTACTCTTCGGGAATGATCCCGCCCTCCGAGTTGATGACGTGGTTGCGGTTGAACCCCGTCGCGATGCGCTGGTCGAGTGTTGGTTCCGGCAGCAGGTCGCCCGCCAGTTGCTC
>JANMLE010001607.1:0-3917 GCA_031372385.1 Planctomycetota bacterium
CGGATCCATCTTGGCGTGACAGTTGGCACACGCCGGATTGGCCCGATGCTGCTCCATCCGCTGGCGCATTGAGCCGGTCAATTGGGCCTTCTCACCTTCGGGCAACTCGGGGACATTGGCCGGTGGTGGTGGCGGCGGAGCACCGAGGATCTGCTCCAGCACCCAGCGTCCCCGTTTGACGGGTGAAGTCCGAGTCGGATTCGAAGTCACCGTCAGAATGCTGGCCTGGGTGAGCAGTCCGCCTCGCAACTTGTGAGGCAGCGACACTCGGACGAACTCGCGCCGCGGAATCGGCTGTCCCCCCGCGCGCTCGGGCTTCTGTCCCATCCAGTTGCCCATCGTGTCGGCGATCCCATAGTGCCGGGCGAGGGTTTCGTTGAGATACGTGTAGTCGGCATCGAGCATCTCAAGCACGCTGCGGTCTTCGCGGATGATCGCTCCGACAAACTGTTCGGTCTCCTTAGCCATCGCGTTCCGCAGTTGTTCGTTGAACGACGGGAACTGCTTGGGATCGGGGGCGAACGTCTTCAGCCGCTTGAGTTGCAGCCACTGCATGGCGAAGTTGTCCACCAGCGATCTCGACCGGGGATCGGCGAGCATGCGGCGGACTTGAGCGTCCAAGTTCTTCGTCAGTTCCCCGCGTTCGGCGAGTTGCAACAGCGCCTCGTCCGGCATCGTGCTCCACAGAAAATACGAGAGTCGGGAGGCGAGTTGGAATTCATCCAGCGCGTGCGGCTCGGCACTGTCGGGACGGTCGTCGAGTTCCAATCGGAACAGAAACTTGGGCGAGACCAGCACCGCCATGAACGCGCGCTGCACCGCGGCTTCCCACGACAATCCCTCATCCTGGGCCAGCGTCGTCAGGATCACCAGTCGTTCGATCTCGTCCTTCGTGGCCGGTCGCCGATACGCGCGCGTGACGAACCGCGTCAGCACTTCGCGCGCTTGATCCGGCTTCGACTTGTCGGGTGAACATGCCAGCAGGGCGCGGTGCGAGGCGGGGCGGTTATCGAGCGGCCCTTCCAGTCCGAAGTGGTCCACGTAGAGCGTGATTTCGGGTGCCGCCCGTTCGGGGACGAGCGCGTCGGCCGGTTCGTCGGCGGGTCGCGATGGCAACGCGGTCGGCTTCATGATCGCCACGGCAACCCGTTCAAACCCCTTTGTCGGCGGGATGCGCACCTGAACCTGCTGCGACTTGTCCGCAGATCGAGCGGTGACGTCCACAATCTTCATCACGACAAACGGTCGCAGTCCCGGCACGGCCAGCCCCGACAATCGGGCGGCCTGTTCGTCGGTCGCTCCACCGGTGACATTCTTGCCACTCACCAGGATCGCAATCTGCACCGGGACGTCACCGGTCACCTCGGCGTAACAGTTCAGGCGGAAGTTGTATTCGCCGTCGTCCGGGATCATGTAGCGGGTGTGCAGCGGTCCGGTGTGAATCGGGCTGGTGTTGGGCTTCGTCGAGATCGCCCGCCACTTCTTTTCCGACACCCCCTGCCCCGCCGGTTCCAGATACCGGGCACCCGTTCCCCGATCCGGCGGCTTCGGTGGATTCGGGACGATGGCGCGGTTGACGATGCTCTCTGCGGCGGCCAGATACCGCTCCATCAGCACGGGCGACAACGTCAGCACGTCGCCAATGTTGTCGAAGCCGTGGCCGATGTCGTCGGATGGAAAGTCTTCCGCGGGGTTGAAGTCGACTCCCACCAGATCGCGGATGGTGTTGTTGTATTCGACGCGATTCAGCCGCCGCACGGTGACGCGGCCGGGGTCCGGCTTCGCATGGCGATCGGCATCGTCAAACAGCGTCTTCACCAGCGAGACGAACTTGTCCACGGCCGCCGGATCGGGCTTGGGCTGTTCCTTGGGAGGCATTTGCCCCGTCTCGACCATGTCGAGCACCTGCTCCCAGACCGCCCGCCGAATCACCAGCGACTTCGCATCGCGATCCGCTTCCAGTGACAGATCCGCCTTCGGCTCCTTCCCGCTGTGGCACGAGATGCAGTGCGTCTTCAAGAATGGAAGCGCCTCGTCCGTGAACCGGCTCGCCAGTGCCGCCGAATCGTCCGCGGCCAAAATGTGGGGCGCATGCGCGAACAGAGCGAGCGCGAGGAGCAGCGACAACCAACGAACGGGGTGAGTCATAAATCAGGCGGTTTTTGCAGAGGATTCGGCGGGGGCGGGAGTGCGGGAGCACTGTCTCGGGCAGGTGCGGCGGGACAAAGCTATCGGAAACATCCGCCGGATGCCAGCGGATTCTTCCCGTGGACCGGTTGGCGATCTGCCTGCGACACCAGTGGCACTGGCATCAACAAATCGCCAGTGCGTTGCGACAGGCCGCATGCAACGCGCGTTGCATGCGACGGCAACGATCCCGATGAGGCGAGCGGCAGGAACAGGCATACAAGCACGCAGCGCACGCGAGTGAGTTTGCCGTCACACTCGCTTGCGCATCGTGCTTGTCGGTGGGTAAACTTTCGCTTGCCGTTCGCTTAGGAATTGGCTCGAAACAACTTCCCGGATTGACACTGGTAGTTCTATGAGCGGCAAGGCGCTAGCCGCCGGTGTTTCCAACTCACCTGCGGCTAGCGCCCTGCCGCTCACGGGAAGTTGTTTCGAGCCAGTTCCTAACTCGTCAGCGAGGGCGAGGACGCCAGGTGGATTCGCGGAGCACGTCGCGTTCGTAGGCTTTGATGATTTCGATGGCTGCCTCACGATCATCGGGAGTCAGTGCGTCGATGATACGGAAGATGGCCGCAGCCGTTTGTACGGCAATCATCGCCGTTCTGAGGGACACATCGCCAGCCAAGTCATAATCGGCTCGGTTCCGTTGGCCTCGAAGCTGATTCAGATCGGAACCGGCAAGACCCAGCGAAGGGTTTCCGCAGCTTTGCAGACGCCGCCACAAGAACGCATGTGCCAACTCCCCGCGCGGCGGTTGAAAGCCCAGAGCTTGCAACAGGTCGCGTCCACGATGGAACGCCGCATAGTAGGCGCGACTCACCGCGCACTGCCATTCCGCTTCTGTCGTGCCGAGACTCAGTTTCTCGGCCAAGCGCAGCAAGTCTGTGTCGGGAATCATGGACGCCAGTCCGTGTTCAACCGAAACGCGGAGGCCAGGTGCGGTGGACAGCAGTCATACAGCCGACGATGCCAACCGGATGAGACCTGAAACAACTCGTGTGCATCCTCCAGCGAGTTTCGCACGATGATGGCCAGACAAATCTCACCGGCGATTTCCGGGTCGTCCTCGGTCGCGATTTCCAGCCGGGCGTCGGGGAACACCAGCCGAGTCATTCCCAACACCTTGGGAAGATAGGCCGCGACCCCCAGCTTGTCTGCACGCTGGTTGACGTCATCCGACAATTCGATTTCCGAGTGGACAAGTGACGTAGCCATGACAATCTCCTTGATCGTGGCGAGTGGCATATCACACATTGCCGGTCGCAGGAAGTCGAACTTCGTCACGTGACGACTGTAGTCCCGTCGCTCCGCCGGCGGGACGAAAAACGACATCGCGCCCCAAGTTGATCCCGGACCCGTTCAGTGTTCGACTTCACGTTGGAGCAGTTCAATCTCGGTCGGAGTGAGGTCGAACAGTTTGTAGACGCGGGCGTTGATGTCGGCTTCGGCGTCGGCGAGTTGTTGGGTGAGGGACTCCACGGCGGAACGCTTCTCGGCGAGGTAGGGTTCCCACTCGTCGGCGGTTTGCGGTTTCTTGAATGGGTTGGCCTTGAGCTTGAAGCTGGTCCGCAAGCCTCATGTAGCCGTCGATGAGATATTCCTGGTGAGCCGGGTGGCGGGGGCCCCCCGGCGGCATAAAAACCGGGGGCGGGGGGGGGCCCGGGCCCGCCCAACCAAAAAACCCCGGAGTTTGTTAAGCCGCGTACGAGGGGGGGGGCGGGGGGGTTGGG
>JANMLE010001722.1:0-3691 GCA_031372385.1 Planctomycetota bacterium
CCCACCGGCCAGATCTCGCCGTGTTCCAGGGATCGCAACAACTTCACTTGCAGTGCCAACGGGATGTCAGCCACTTCGTCGAGGAAGATCGTGCCACCGTCAGCTTGTTCCAACAGACCTTTGCGCTGCCCTTCGGCTCCGGTGAACGCGCCGCGCACATGCCCGAACAGTTCACTCTCGGCGAGCGACGGATTGAGCGCCGCCAGATTGACGGGAATGAACGGTCCCTCCGCGCGGCGGCTGTACCGGTGGATGGCCCGCGCCACCAGTTCCTTTCCCGTCCCGCTTTCGCCCCGCAGATGAACGCACGCCGACGACGGTGCCACCAGCGCGATTTGCTTGAAGACCGCCTGCATGGCGGCCGACTTCCCCACGATCCGATCCGGGCTCAAGCCCGAGTCCGTCGCGTCACCCGCTTCCACCCCATTCGCCGCCCCGGTCAACGCTCCGGTCATCCGGACGCGCGAAGCCGCCAAGGCGCGCGTGATCGTCCGTTCGGCAAGTTGAAGATCGAACGGCTTTACGAGGTACTCGAACGCCCCGCGGCGCACCGCCTCGACCGCCGTCTCCAGATCGCCGTAAGCCGTGATGATCACCACGGGAATTTCGGGCGAGACCGCATGCAGCTTTTCGATCGCCTCCAAACCGGTCATGCCCGGCAGCCGCACATCGAGCACGACGGCGTCGGGACGTGTCTTCGCGGCGGCCTGCAATCCCAGCTCCGCGGAACCGACCGCCTCGGAGGAATGCCCCAGGCGCTGGGCAAGCTTGGTCAGCCCCCAGCAAATGCTTTGCTCGTCGTCGATAAACAGCAGGTGCGACATCTGGACGAGTATCGTCGGGCGCGCCACCGTCTGCCAGTCTGCGCCGCGTCCCGTCGCGCACAGTATGCGAAAACGTCTGATTGATGTCCGTTTGAGCTATAGACGACGTGACCGACAAAAGTCCCCGTAGCACGGACGCCTCGTCCGTGCGTCTGAAATCGCCCATGACATTCGCGCACGGACGAGGCGTCCGTGCTACGAAACGCTGTCCAAGCGACTTTTGTCGGTCACGTCATAGAAGCCATGAAACAGCACGAACTACGGCTGACAATGACACGGATCATCGAAGGTGTCCACGTCGAGCGTGATCCGCGCGGGAGCCTCGTCAAACGACTGGAGGAACTGGTCCACCATCACGTCGCGCAGCCGCTTGAGGTCCGCGATCGTGACCACTTTGCACCATGCGCCCGCGGCCGCCCGAACCGCGACAGCGTCGACTGACTGGCCAGCAGGTTCCCGCGCTCCCTCGCTCCATCGCACCGCGTCATCGGCGTCTGGTCGCAGATCAGTTGGAGAACCACATTGTGACGCAGCGTGTCGTGATCGTTCTGATCTTCATACCCCACCGAGCATCCCGTAGTCCCGCTGTCGCAGCATCATCAGCACCGAATATTTGACGGCGTTCGGATCCAGCCGATCCCCAATCCCCGCCGCCAACCGCCCGGTGAACCCGATGCGCTCGTCAAACTGACGCACCGCCAACAACCCGGCATCGCCGGTGAGCGGTGCCGCCGACACTTCGATCTGAACTGGCTTCATGCCCCCAACTCGTAGGCAAAATCCCCACACACCTTGAAAACTCGTCGCGAGCGTCTGTAACAGCGAGAAAGTTGCCTTGCAACAACAACTTCAATGCTCCACGAGGCTCGTTCGTTTGACAAGCAATGAATTATCCGGGATAGTGCCCCCCGCAGACCTCCTTCCACGCCAAAAGGATTTGGAAGGGGGTCGACCGAAACGGGCTGTGGCGCAGCTTGGCTAGCGCGCTTGACTGGGGGTCAAGAGGTCGCAGGTTCAAATCCTGTCAGCCCGATCTCGAAAGCCTTGCTCGCAAACACTGTGGGCAAGGCTTTTTCGCTTGTTTCGCAGGGTTTTGTGTGAGTCGCTCTTCGCACCGCCCGTTCATCGGCGACATCCGATGAGATGACAGCAAACGACACAGTTTGCCCCCGTTTGCCCCCGTTTGCCCCCGTTTGCCAGAGTTTGGTACAAGCTGTGGTACAAGCGCCGAACCAGCGCTTGTACCTGCGTCGAAAACGTGTCGCGGGTTCGATGAAGCGGCTTGGTCATCCGTCCCGGTCGCTCGCATCGTGTTTCGTTCTGTCGATGGCGCGGCGTCTAGGTTGAGCGATGGCAGCGTGTCGAGTGCCCCGTACACGTCGAGCAACTTCGGATCGGTGTACGTGTTCATCGTCAGGTCGATGGAAGAGTGTCGCATCGCGGCTTGAGCCGTGCGCGGAGCAACGCCCCCCTTGGACAACAGCGTCCCGAACGAATGCCGCAGAGCGTGAACGTCAATCGTTCGTCCCCGCTCATCGGCCTTGTCGATGCCCGCGGCGAGCAAGTCGCGGTCGAGGATTCGCACCAGCCCGGCGGGAACCGTGAACAGCGGTCGCTTGCTGTCTGGTGTCGCGTTGTGATCGCGTAGGCGAAGCGTTGCCGCGTTCGGCGTGTCGGACAGCCAATCCCTCAAATCGTTCGCCAAGTCGTGGCGTAGGGGAATCGTCGAGCCTTGCCGGTTCTTCTCATCGGCCGCATCCAACACGACGAACGGCATCGGCCCGTCGAGGTCGAGTTGTCCCACGGTCAATGATGCGAGTTCACCCTTCCGTAGTCCCGTCAGAACGAGCGTCTTGTAAATCAACGCCCGTTCCCGCCCGAGCCGCTCCAGATCGGCAATCAAGCCGAGATTCTTGGTGAGACGTTTTCGCGCCCGTTCGACCACCGCTTGCGGCGGATGCCGGTCCCTTCGTCTCTCTCGTCATCAACGGGAACGGCTTCCCGTCCGTACTCGGTGAGCGGTCGCAAGCGTGCCACTTCCAACAGCTTGACGAGTTCGGCTTCGGTCATTGCCCGGCGTTGTCGTCTGCGGTCGGACTTGACGTTCGCTTTCGGGACTTCGGCAAACGGATTGCCCGACAGTCGCGGCCTTGTTCCCGAGCAACACCAGTTCGCGAACATGACCAGCGTTTCACGGTAGCCATTGCGAGTTGCGGCCGACATCTCTTCCGCTTCGCGTTGCAGCAGCCACTTTGTCAGCTTGCCGCCGTCGAGTTCTCCCAACTTGCGAAAGCCACAGTCGCCCGAGACGCGGTCGAACTGGCGTCGCATGTTCGCGACACGAACGGGACTCGTCTCCCGCGCCCGCAGATGGTCGAGGTACGTGGCGAAGTGATCGGCAACCGGCGTCGTCTGATGATCGGCGGTCGCGGCTTCCCCCGTCGAGATGACTTCCGCTTTGACCAGTTCGGCCCGCCGTTCCAATTTCAGTAGTTCCAAGTTTGGGCGTGAACGGTGGTGTCTTTACTCCGAAGGAGTTGCGTCTCATAGCCCAGCGGTTGTGGTCGACGCAGGGAACGTCGCTGGCGACATGCGGCACGATGGTCTGGGACTGCGACATCGTCTTCGCCAGCGGAGGCCATCCGAAATCCGAGACGCTGGCGGTGAAGGCGGACGGCAGCGGCACCGTCCTATGGCGCAACAATCAGAAGTGCTACGAGCAATCGATGCTCGCCCACGACGGCCACGTGTACGCGCTCACCGACAACGGCGTGGCGATCTGTTGGCGCGGCAGCGACGGCAAAGAGATGTGGAAGGAACGACTGACCGGCCCCGTCAGCGCCTCGCCCGTGCTGGCCGGCGGCCAC
>JANMLE010001726.1:0-4095 GCA_031372385.1 Planctomycetota bacterium
CGTCATGAGGCCGCGTGTGTACATCGAAACGACCATCGCCAGCGCCTACCACGAAACGCGGTCGGATGCCGAAACGGTGGCGCGCCGGAACTGGACGCGACGATGGTGGGATCTTGAGAGAGCGGACTATCAACTCTTCACGAGCGAAGCGGTCATGGTCGAACTTGAACGCGGCGAGTACCCCCATCAGTCCGAGGCGATCGACCTCCTTCGGGAACTGCCACTGCTGTTAATTGAATCGCGGGTGAGAGACGCTGCGGCCGAGTACATCCGGCATCACGTGATGCCGTCGGATCCGCAGGGAGACGCTTTGCACTTGGCGATAGCCTCCGTTCATGAATGTGATTTTCTGCTGACTTGGAATTGCCGTCATTTGGCCAACGCGAACAAGATTGGCCACATCCAAAAGGTCAACACCGCCCTGGGTCTTTTCGTTCCGAAACTCATCACACCGCTCGAACTGTTACCCGAGGAATCACCATGAACACAGACCCGCTCGTCGATGAAGTCCGCGAGGCCCGGCGTCGCATTTCGGAATCGGTCGGCCACGATCTCGATCGGCTCGTTGACTACTATCAACACCAGCAAGAGCGACATCGCGACCGCTTGGTCGCTCCACCAAAGCCCCGTCCGAAACGTGACGATGAGGCCGCATAAGCCTGTGAAGCGATACCGCGAAACCAAGTCGCAACGACAAGCCAATTGACCGTGAATTGCAGAGCATCCGATGATCACCAAACTTTCCACACTTCGAACTCGCTTGGGCAGCCTGCGGCGGTCGCGCGCCGCCGTGCGTTGGGGGAGCGCCGTCTGCTCGCCGATCGCGTTCGCGCTCTGGCTGCTGGTCGCGGCCTTCTGGTGCGATTGGTCGTTCGATCTGCCGGTGGCGCTGCGGGGCCTCGTCCTGTTGGCGTGGTTCGCCGGTGGGGTGTGGGCGATCCGCAAGTTCGCTTGGCCGCTGGTCCGCGTGCATGAGTCGGAACAGGACGTGGCGCTGCTCGTTGAACAGCAGCACAAGATCGACACCGACCTCGTCGCCGCGTTGCAGTTCGAACAACCCCAGGCGGCCACGTGGGGTTCGTCGCGGCTGGAGCAGGCGGTCGTCGACTATGTGGCCGAGTTCAGTCCGTCGCTGGATGTCTTCCAGGGATTCTCGTACCGCCCGCTGCCGAAGCGGGCCGCGATTCTGGTTGTGACGCTGCTGGTGATCGCCGGCGCGGCGCTCGCGTTCCCCGGTCATGCCGCCGCCTTCTGGAACCGATTCCTGCTCGGCACGGCTCACTATCCGACCAAGACGCAGATCCAAAGCATCGTCGTAAATGACCAGAAGATTCCTGTCTTCTCGAAGGGAAGCGTCGCTCAGGTTCGCATCCCATACGGGCAACAGATCCAGGTGGAAATCAAATGCGGCGGAGTCGTCCCGGCGCACGGTTCCGCCAATCTGTCGGGAGTGAACAGCGACGCGGCCAACAAGATCAACCTGGCGCCGAAGCCGGGCGACACGTCGACGTTTGTCGGTGAAATCACTCACGTGGCCGATTCGTTCCGAGTCCGTTTTCAGTTTGGTGACGCCCTCTCGGACGCGGCCGAGATCGTCATCGTCCCGCTGCCACTGGTGGACATTGCTTGGGAAGTCACGCCCCCCGTCTACGCCGCCGGAGCGACGAGGCCGGGTGAATCGGAAGGGGGATCGCGTCAGTTGGCGGTGCTGGAAGGATCGGTCGCACGGCTGTCGCTGGTCTGTTCGAACAAGGGGCTCAAGAGTGCCCGGATCACCGTCAACGGCGGGGACAAGCCGATCGAGTTGGTCAAAGCCCCGAAGTCGTCAAAGGCCGGGACCGCGACCGAATGGACCCTGCCCGCCGGGACGCCGTTCGATTCGATCCGCGAAGCATTGAAGTATGAAATCCAGGTGACCGACGAGGACGACCTGGCGATGGAACCGCCGATCTCCGGTCAGATCCGGTTGCGCACCGACCGTCTGCCGCGCATCGTCGCATCGGCAGTGACTCGACAGGTGCTGCCGACGGCGACTCCCAAACTGGACTACGCCGCGGGTGACGATTTCGGTATCGCGAAGATCGTCGCCGTGATCCAGATCTCCCGTGAGAACGGCACATCGGCCCGGTACGAAGTGGTGTCAAAGGTAGTCGCTGCGAAGGACCAGCCGCAGACGATTGTCCGCGGACAGGTGCCGGTCCCGCTGTCTCCCTACGAGCTGCAAAAGGGGGACGAAGTCAAAGTCACCCTCGAAGTGACCGACTGGCGGGGTGCCATTCCCGGACAGAAGGGACAGGGTGAGTCGGTGTCGTTCAACGTGACCGATCTGAACGGCATCCTGGTCCAGACGGGCGATGAAGACAAGAAGACGGCCAAGCAGTTGGACGAGATCTTGCGGCGGGAATTGGGGATTGGTGGCGAAAAGAAGTAAGGAAGCGGTTAGCTGTTAGCATTTGGCCAAGACGGGCGAAACCATGCGGTACTTCAGTGTCGGCGTCGTCATGATCGTGGTTGGAATCCCGCTTGGTTTGGGAACGCTGTCGGGGGCGGGGTTGATCGTGGCGGGTGGGTTGTGCTTTGTGGCGGATGCCATCACGCGGTTGACCGAGGAACTGCACCGGCAGTCCGGGCGAACTGAGGAGCAGCGGCGTGGAAAACCGCCGCCGCGCAATCGCTGGAGCGATGACGAGATGGACGACAGCATTCGAGAACAGTTGGGGCTCGATGCGGATTGAAATGATAAAAACCAGCAGAAGCTGGGAGTTTGAGTGAAGAATCAGTGGTGGGAAGGCTGTCACGGCGTTTGGCCCGCTCCCCCGAAAACGGTGGCGAGGGGACGAGACACTGCGTTTTAAATGAAGTTCAGTTCGACAGGTTGTTCAGTTCGAGGAGTTCGATCATGACCGCGACCTTTGGGCGAGTTGTTGTGCTGGTCGGTTTGATGTGCGTAGCGAGCGGGCTGTCATTGGCCCAAGTGCTGGAGCCCGAGGCGCTTCAGCGGAAGCAGGAGGATCAGCAGCGGGCGCGGACCATGACCCGCGAACTGCTCGGGGGTGTCCTCGACATCCAGCTCCGGCAACTCGAAGAGAACGGCCTGTCCGACCAGGAGATCTACCGCGACATCAAGCTGATGCGCGCGAACCTGAACCATCTCGTGGAGACCGAGATGTCCAAGGTGGTCGACTTGCTGTCCGAAGCGCAGCGGATGCCCGCGAACAAACGCGAAGCCGCGTTTGTCGAAGCACGCACGCAGATCCGCATGGTCGTCCGCCAACTGGCTGTCGAACGGCAGAATCTGATGAAGCGGTTGAAGATCGCCGAACTGGCCGAACAGGTCCGGCGGTTGATCCGCATCGAGACCACGGTCCAGACTGCGACGAAGGGACTGCCCGCCGAAACCAAGACGCGACAGGAAGCACTGACGCTGAAGACGATCGAAGACCAGCGCGACGTGAAGGAACTGTTCCTGCATCTGGTCGACACGATGATCGACATGAAGTCGTGGAGCGGCGTGCTCTCGATGGCGGCCGCCGACGGACTGCGAATCCTCAAGGCGGGCGATGTCGGCAAGCATCTCGACAGCGCCGGCTCAACGTTGCAGGCGGTCAAGTTCGAAGCGGCCGTGGAACATCAGGAACACGTCATCAAGGGACTGCGCGATCTACTGAAGGTGATTGAACGGGCCCAGGGGGCGCTCAACTCCGAGAAGATGGCCGTGATCGACAAGGTCAAGGCACTCGCGGAAAAACAAAAGGCGCTGCGTGAGGAAACGAAGAAGCTGGATGAAACCCAGAAGCCACCCGCGGAACTGGTCGAACAGCAGGCCAAGCTGCAAAAGGAAATCTCGCAACTGACCGACAGCATCCGTGACAATCCCAAGGCCGAAGCGCACATTCAACAGGCCGAGACGTCGGCCCTGGATGCCGCCGCGGATCTGCTCGACAACAAGCCGGAAGAGGCGATCGCCGATCAGGGCAGGGTGCTCAGCAACCTCGCCGCGCTCGAACAGGCTCTGAAGGATCAGGCGAAACCACAGTCGAAGGACAAGTCGGCCAACGAACTGGCCCAGGCGGTCAAGTCCCTCGAAGAAGTGAA
>JANMLE010001732.1:0-2242 GCA_031372385.1 Planctomycetota bacterium
CGTCAGCCCCCGGACTCCTGTCGTGAAGAGTCCGGGGGCTGACGCCGCCCGGCTCACCTTCGCTCTTCATTAAGGATCTATCATGCGGCTCGCAAAACTGAAGCTGGCGGACTGTTCCATCCGGGTGGCCGTGGTCGAGGATGACGGCCGGTTGCGCGTGCTCGACATGCAGCAGGTCGAGAACGTCCGCTGCCTGATGGACCTGCTGCATTCGCCGGATCCGATCGGGCTGACCAAGTTTTTGGTCGACTCGAAATTGCCGGCACTCGATCCCAAGCTGGTGACGATCCTGGCGCCGATCGACCGGCAGGAGGTGTGGGCGGCGGGGGTGACGTATAAGCGCAGCCAAGTCGCCCGCATGGAAGAGTCGAAGGCCGGGGCGTCCCACTACGACAAGGTCTACACCGCTCCGCGGCCGGAGATCTTTTTCAAGGCGACTCCCAACCGGGTCTCGGGGCCGGGTCAGCCGTTGCGGGTCCGTGCCGACAGCAAGTGGTCGGTGCCCGAACCGGAACTGGCACTGGTCGTGTCGCCGGTCGGAAAGCTGGTCGGGTTCACTGTCGGCAACGACATGTCGGCCCGCGACATTGAAGGGGAGAATCCGCTCTACCTGCCGCAGGCCAAGGTCTACAACCAGTGCTGCGGACTGGGCCCGTACGTCTGGATTCCCGAGCACGACATCAACCGCACCGCCACGAAGATTCACCTGACCATCGAGCGCGGCGGGGCGAGCGTGTTCTCGGGCGAAACCAATCTGAACCAGATGAAGCGCGGGTTTGAAGAGTTGATCGGCTGGCTGATCCGCGAGAACGACCTGGTCACCGGCGCGTTCCTGCTGACCGGCACCGGCGTGGTCCCGCCCGACAACTTCACGCTGGAAGACGGCGATTCGGTCAGCATCGAGATCACCGGCATCGGCACGCTCACCAACCCGATCGTCAAAGCCAGTTCACACTAACCAGGATCATTCATGGCTTGAACCACGAAATACACGAAATACACGAAAGCGAGAAAGTTGCGTCGAGCGTCATCAGAAACACCGCGTTTTCTCGTCAACGGATTCGATTGCCCCCAACTTGTCTGATGGTATTTCTTTCGTGTGTTTCGCGTATTTCGTGGTGAATAATCCGAGTTAAACGTCAGTGCATCTTCCACTTCCAAGAGTTTTCCGGGACTTCATCCGTCTCCATTTTTCTGCCTCTTTCTTTCTGTCTCCGTGCGTTGCCTTTACAAGAACTTGGTGGCAGAAAGAAAGAGGCAGAAAGATCATTGAGTCTCGTCGACCACTGTCGGACGTGAATCACACTCAGGTACCAAATGTTCACCGGCTTGATTGAAGGACTGGGCAGGGTTGCGGCGCTTCAAGCCGAGGCGGCCGGGCTGCGGCTGGTGATCGCTCCACCGGCGCCCATGTTGGGTGGCGAAGAAGCGGACTGGTGCGGGTTGGGCGACAGCGTCGCGATCAATGGTTGCTGCCTGACGGTGATCGAGATCAAACACGACTGCTGGTCGTTTCAGGCCGGGACTGAAACGCTGTCGAAGACGAATCTCGGGCGTTTGGTCGTCGGTGATGCCGTGAATCTCGAACGGTCGCTGCCGGTCAATGGACGGCTCGGCGGACACTTCGTCCAAGGGCACGTCGACGGCGTCGGACAGGTCGACGCCATCGACCGCGAGGGGGAGTGGATTGCCATGTGGTTTCGCGTCCCCGAGACGCTCGCCCAATTGATGGTTCCGAAAGGTTCGGTGGCGGTCGACGGCATCAGCCTGACGGTGGTGAATGTCGAACGCGACCGCTTCAGCGTGGCCCTGATCCCGCACACGCTGGGCGTCACGACGCTGGGTGTCCGCGCCGTCGGTGATCCGGTGAACATCGAGACCGACATCCTGGGCAAGTATGTCCAGAAGTTCCTGGCGACCGCATGAGTGTGGAGGATGGCCACTCTTGGCCGTCGTCTTCCGGTCGTAATCTGACCGTGACGGTTCAGTTGATTGGAACCAGTGCAAAGTGAGAAGTGATCAGTGCAAAGTGCAAAATGAAAGGCACTTCCCGCCGATGTCGAGGTGGGTGCGGCGATCGCTGGACAACATCTTGAGGAACCTGTTCGTGATGGGAATTGTGATTTCCTCTCCACCACTTTGCACTTTGCACTGATCACTTCTCACTTTGACGAACTCGCCGTCGCCAGCGGCACCGCCGCCATCTGCCGAGCCACCGTCTGCACCCACATCGCCCGACCAG
>JANMLE010001743.1:0-4650 GCA_031372385.1 Planctomycetota bacterium
ACCAAACCACCCGGCCAGCGAACTTCCAGCTCGACCAGTCGCTCTGTCTTGGGAATCGCGAAATGGACGAAACGATCGTTGGCGACCAGATAGCCGTCGCCGGCCGTCAGCAGACGAAACACCTCACGGTCGCCGACGCGGAGTTTCACCAGCGCACCGGTCGGTTCTCGGGTTCCCGTCCGTCCCGCCAACCGGACGATCAGGGGTTGGCCTGTCGACGGAGTGTTGTTGGTCACCAACGCAAACGGGCCATGCAGTTGTGAAACTCCAAAGTCGACTCGGCCGTCGCGATTCCAGTCCAGCTTCGCCAAGCCGCGGCCCAGATAACCCTGTTGAAAGAACGACCCCAGCCGTTCGCGCGCGATCTCGTCGAACTTGCGGCCCTGCCGGTTGCGAAACAGTTGCGGCGGCGTGCGGTCGGGATCGCCGCGGCGCGAGTGCTGGTCGACGTGACCGTTGGTGGCGATTAGATCCTCCCAGCCGTCACCGTCGAAATCCGCGAACTGGCAACCGAATCCGAGCGTCCAGTACCCCGCATCCCGCAGCGCGAACGGGCGAGTGGCATCGTCGAACATGCCATCGGCCCGTTGCGCATAGAGCGTGTCGGATTCCCCAAAGAAGTTCGTGATGTACATGTCGATGCGGCCGTCGCCGTTCGCATCTCCGGCCGCGACCCCCATGCAGGCTTGGGCATTGCCATCGACATCAAACGCCACGCCCCGGATCACCCCTTCCTCGCGGAAGTGTGGGATCGCATCGGGACCAGTCCCCTCGTTGATGAACAGGAAGTTCGCGCTCGTATCGTTGCCCACAAACAGTCCCAGTCGACCATCACCGTTGAAGTCCCACGCCACCAGCCCCAACCCGCGTCCATTGGGTTGCCGCATGCCCGATTCAAACGTCACGTCGCGGAACGAGCCGTCACCCTTGTTCACGTACAACCGATGAAACTCCGCCTTCAACAAGTCCGGTGTGCAGGCCATCGGCTCGCCGTTGCTCCGCCGGCAGATCTTCTTCGCGGTCTCGTCCAACAACGAGTAGTTCGCCACGTAAAGATCCGGCAGACCGTCGGCGTTGAAGTCGGCGAAGACGCTGCTGGTGGTCCATTCATTGCCGGCCACACCGGCTTCGGCGGTGACATCGGTGAAGGTGCCGTCACCGTTGTTGCGGTACATCCGGTTGGGACCAAGGTTGCCGAGGTACAGATCCGGAAAGCCATCCTGGTTGAAGTCGCCCGCGGTCACTCCGTGGGTGAAGTTCAGATCCCCCAATCCCGCGAGCGCCGTCACGTCCTGGAATTGTTGACCCGGCAAGTTTCGAAAGAGCCGGTCGGGATAATCCGGCGGGGGCGACGGATCGCGCCAGTCGTTGGCTTGGGCCAGATACAAATCGCACCAACCATCGAGGTCGTAATCGGTCGCCGCCAGACCACCTCCCACGACGTTGAAGATGTGTTGCAGTCGGGTGGCTTCCGTCGTCCCTTCGAAATAGCGGAACCGAATTCCGACGCGATCGGCATCGTCTTGAAATTCCCATTTGATGTCGTCGGCTTGCGGCGCTGAAACCGCGGCACCGGAGGACACTGTTCCGATCCAGCGCGGCTCGGCAAAGTCTGAAAGTCGCAGCTTCGAAGCCGGGTTGAAGGAAACGGCAATCTGGTGTTGGTCCCGCTTGGCCAGTCGCAGCCAGTGCCGCACCTCCTGTCGCGCATCCTGTTGGGAGACTCCTTCGAGATGAGTCAGGACGTAGGCCCATCCGGCCGCCTCCCAGAACCGTCCCATGCCGGCCAGCGACGTGATGGTCCGTTGAATCAACGCGGTATCGACATCGTTGCGCAACACGTTCAGCAGGGATTCCAGATGCGCCAAGGATTCGCCGTGACGCACAAACTCGGCGGCCAGATCCGACCGGTTCAATTGGTCGAGGCACCCGGCGATCTGCACGCTGGCCCCCAAATGATTCGGGGACTGGTGCAGAGTTTCCAGGAAGCAGCGGACGGCTCCCGCGTTCTGTCCCGCGCGGCGGGCCTGCAGTCCCTGGACGAACCAGACTTCCGGATGGTTCCGCGCCCCGGTCGGCAGGCTGCCGAGCCATTGCAGGAACTCCGCGCCATCACCCCGGTCATGGATGATTCTTCCCAGCCGGCCTTGGGCTTCGCCAAGCTGCGGAGCGACCCCGATGATTTCCCGCAGCAGGGCTTCAGATTCGGCCTGCCGGTTTTCAAAGAGCACGCGCCGGGCCAGCGCCAGTTTGATCAACACCTCGGACGGATTGTCGCGCCGGGCGAGCTCCTCCTGCCGATCGTCCGCCCGATGGAATTTCTCGGGTGCCGCCAAGCCGAGCAGTTCATCGCCGCGGCAAATGCCGCGGCGAATCAAAATGAAGAAATGGGGGATGGCCTCCCAAGATCGTCCGGCGACTTGCAGCACGTGACCCAGCCGGGAGTTCGCCTCGATGTCATACGGGCTGAGTTCCAACGCGCGGCGCAGGTGACGTTCTTCCTCGGTCAGCAACCCCATGATTTCGCAACGCCGGGCCATGCCCAGCTCCGCGAAGAACTCCCACCGACCGCCATCGGCCGGCAGCTTCCGATAGATGTCGATCGCCGGCTGGTTTTGGAAACTGACCGCCGCCGCTTCGGCCGCCAGAGCAATCCCGAACGGCCCCGATGCGGGCCGGGCCATGTACTCCCGCGCCAGTTCATACGCGCCGGCGTGACGCGCCTCGATCAGCGCGATGATCCGTTTCACCAAGCGCTGATCGTCCGTCGGAAAACATTCGGGTTGAACACAGACCACGGCACCAATCAGAACCAGCATCACCGCGAGCGCGACGAAGCCGCGTTCCACATTGGCGGAAAGCCCGACCATTTCGTTCATGACGATGATCTCCTGGTGCTTCGTCAACGCTGAGAATCGGGTTGTGGTCACGCTCGCCAGAGCGTGGGCCGTTTGCAAAATCAGCGTGAAATCCCACGGTCTGGTGACCGTGGCTACCCGCGGTTCGAACACTGACGCGGCACTAGGTTTTGGCGGACGACCGCGCCTCAGTCAGCAGAGCCCAGATGAACAGAAGCAGTCCCAGCACCAGCAAGACCAGGCTGGCGGGAACAAGCACGGCGGAGGCGGACTCGTGGTTTGGAAACTGGACGAGTTGGGCGTGGGCGTACGCCTGTTCCGCCGCCAGAACGAGCACGGACCCTGCGACAAGTTTCATGGATCGCGACCTTTCCAGAAAATGAAATGGCATGCCGACGAAGACGAGCAATGGATGCGGGCATCACACCACGATTCATTGCCCCCCGCAATCATGCACTCCCGGCAATGATGCACTCCCGAAGACACGCATTCGTTTAACCCGGAGCCAGCGGCGACGGCGATGAATGCCAATGCTCCATCTGACATGCTGGTTGGGCGGGCACCTCCCACTAGGGTCGCCGTTGGCTCCGGTTTAAACGAAGCCGATGCGATTGTTCCGGTGACGCTGGCCGTCATTCGCCGGGAAACAGAAAACCCACCCCTGAGATGGCAGGGGTGGGTTTGTTCGGTTTGCTGTGACACCGTGACGAACAACCGTTCAGTCGTTCGTGACGCTGCCCAGTCCGGGTTCATTCAGCAGGTTGGCCCGAGCCGCCAGAACGCGGTCGCGTTCGGCGTAGATTTCGGCCAGAGCCTCGGGCTTGATTTTGACTTCCGACTGCCGATGCAGGCTGAAGCCGGTTCCGGCGGGAATCAGGTGGCCGAGGATGACGTTTTCCTTGAGACCGACCAGGTTGTCGATCTTGCCCGCAATCGCGGCTTCGGTCAGCACCTTGGTCGTTTCCTGGAAGCTGGCCGCCGAGATGAAGCTCTCACTTTGCACGGCTGCCTTGGTGATCCCCAGCAACTGGGTGCTGGCGGTCGCCGACCGCGCCTTGGCGGTCTTGATGGGCTTGCCGCCCGACGCCTCGATCTCGCGGTTGACCTGCTCGACCGTCGTGGCGGTGACGACATCGTCCTCGTGGAATTCCGAATCGCCGGGTTCGACGATCCGCACGCTGTCCTGCAACAGCCGGTTGATCCGGCGGAACTCGAACCGGTCGATCAGCACTCCGGGCAGCAGCGTCGTGTCACCGACTTCTTCGACCTTCACCTTGCGCAACATTTGCGACACGACAATTTCGATGTGCTTGTCGTCGATCGCCACGCGCTGCGAACGGTAGACCGTCTGGATCTCGTGCAGCAGGTACTGTTCGACGGCCTCTTCACCGCTGACGCGCAGGATGTCGTGCGGGACGAGCGGCCCACGGACCAGCGCGTCACCGGCCCGGACCTGTTCCTTCGCGTGAGCCAGCAGCGCCTTACCGTGCGGAATGATGTGTTCCACTTCGGTGCCGTCGGTGCCGCGCACGATGATCACCCGCTTGCCGCGCTTGCGCTCGGCGACCAGTTCGACCTCGCCGTCGATCTCGGCGATGACCGCCGGTTCCTTCGGCTTTCTGGCTTCGAACAGTTCGGTGACACGCGGCAGACCGCCGGTGATGTCCTGCGTGCCCGTTGATTCGCGGGGATTCTTCGCCAAGACCGTGCCTGCCGTGATCACCGTTCCCTCGACGACTTCGATGCTGGCCCGTTCGGGGACGTAGTAGAAGTCGAGGATCTTGCCGGTGGA
>JANMLE010001797.1:0-3962 GCA_031372385.1 Planctomycetota bacterium
CTGATTTGCGGGACCAGACTCGCCGTGCGAAAGTCCTCGGCCGCCTGCTTTGTGAAGTAACTCGACGCCCGGTTCCGCAGGTTGACCGCCTTGCCGATGTAGATCACCCGGCCGCGGTCATCCTTCATCAGGTAGACCCCCGGCGACGTCGGAAACGTCTTCACCTTTTCACGCGGTTCGATCGGCGGTTCAGTCACAAACAACGTCCAGTGGTTGAATTCGTTTAACCCGGAGCCAACGGCGACGGCGGCGGGTGTTGCCGTGATCGGAAGCGCTGGCACCGATCTCCGCCGCCGTTGGCTCCGGGTAAAACGAATGAGATCGTGCGAAGGCTGCCATCCCGGAACCCGGCACCGATGTCTCACGACTTCGGCGGCGGGAGCGATTATAGTCATCGCCTCCGGAGGAACCCCATGCTCACGACTTCACTGCGATTCGGTCTGGCCGCGCTGGCGATCATTGTTCTGCTGACTCGTGCCCAGGCCGATGAGCTCTTTCCCGTCGAATTGACGCGCTTCGAGCCTGTCGCCAACAACCCCGTCTTCGTGGCCGCTGGTGACGGTCATTGGGACGTGAAGATCCGCGAGCGGGGTTGGATTCTGCGCGAGGGGGACCACTGGCGCATGTGGTACACCGGCTACGACGGAACGCGGCCGGGCCGGAAGATGCTCGGCCTGGCGACGTCGACCGGCGGGCTGGCTTGGACACGTCATCCGGGCAATCCGATTCACCGGGAACATTGGGTCGAGGACATCTGCATCATTCCCCACGAAGGGACGCTGTACATGTTCGCCGAAGGGGAGCAGGACCGGGCCCAGTTGTTGACCTCGCGCGACGGCATCGCCTGGACGCGCGTCGGCCGGTTGGACGTGCGACTCACGAATGGCAAGCCGATCTTCGACGGTCCCTTCGGCACGCCGACCGCCTGGTTCGAAAACGGAGTGTGGAACCTGTTCTATGAACGCAGCGACAAGGGAGTCTGGCTCGCCCGGTCCACAGACCTGAAGGTCTTCACCAATGTTCAGGACGAGCCTGTGCTGGTCCCCGGCCCCGATGACTTCGACCGCGACCAGATCGCCATGAATCAGATCATCAAGCACAAGGACCGCTACTACGCCGTCTTTCACGGGTCAAAGAATCAGGCCGATCCCAACCAGCCCAGTCTGTGGGCGACCGGCCTGGCCTCATCGACCGACCTGATCCACTGGACGAAGTACCCCGGTAATCCACTCCGCCCCGTCAGCGAAAACAAGTCGAGCGGCCTGCTGATCCACGATGGCAAGCAGTTCCGCCTGTACACCATGCACAACAAGGTCGACGTCCATCTGCCCCGGAAGGAATGAGCCATGATCAGACGCAGGAAAGTTGTGGTTGGATTGTCACTTGTTGCCGCGCTGGTCGGACACAGCGGCACCTGCGCAATCGCCGCGGAACCGAAGTGGGAATCGTTGATCCCTGCCATTGATCCCACGAAGCAAGCCGTCGCCGGCGAATGGGCGAAGACCGCCACGGAACTGACCGTCCGTGCGGCCCAGGGGCGCGGCTGGCGCTGGGGACCGCACCGCCGGGTGAATATGACCTGCGGGCCAGCTTCACTCGCAAAACGGGGCAGCATTCCATCGGTCTGGTCGTGGTCCACGGCGGGCACTCTTGCCCGTCTTTCTGCGTGAAAGACGACGGGCAAGAGTGCCCGTCCCACGTTTTTCATCAGGCTGTTAGACCCTGACGTTGCCGCAGATGTCGTCCATCAGCCACGAATCGAGGTCTCGCAGCATCTTGATGGTCGGGCGGGTTTCGACACCCTGATAGACCCGCGTGCCGACCTGCATGCCGACCGAATAGAGCAGCCGACCGGCCGCGACGACGTCACCCACGCGGGTCGTCGTCGAACCCAGCGAGGTCGCCAGCAGGATCCGCTTGTTCTTCAATTCATCGACGCGCATCGACGGCGTTTCCGTCTTGGGCATGCCGCCGCTGAAGCTGATGACGCCGCCGAACCATTCTGGCTTGTGGAGCATCAGTTGGACGGCGGTCGTGGCCCCGCTGCCGAATCCCGCCAGATAAATCCGCTCGCTGTGGATGTGGTATTCGCGGCGCAGCGACGTGACGATCGACCGCACATTCTCGATCAGATCGGGCGACAGCGCACTGTTGGGCGACCAACCAAAGCCCGTTCCCGAACTGAGGTCGCCGCGCAGTGCGACGCCGATGTAGTTGCGGTCGCTGATCGACGGCATGACCTGCGCCAGTTCGGCCTCGGACGCGCCGTCGCCATGAAACCAGACGATCAGCGGATACGAGTAGCCCTCTTCGTAGTGTTCCGGAACATAGACCGCGTGCGGACGCTGGCAGGTCGGTGTTTCGCACGAGGGCTGCATGTTCGGATTTGCCGCCAGCATCGACTCGATCAGCTCAATGATTTCCGGATGGGCCGGAAAATCATCGAGCGCGGGTTCGGCCGGTTCGCTGTCGGCTTCGAGCGTGTGTGTCAAATCGACGAAGCGCCGCGAGCAGGCGAAGCGGTCATCGGAGTCCTGCGCGCGTTCCGCGTCATCCGGCTGCGATTCGAAAAAGGAGAAGTCTGTCATCTTCGCGAATCTCCCTTCACACCGGTGGGGACCGGCGGATCTGTGGCATCCGGGGAGATGCCACAGATCAGGTCTGTTCAACACCAATCACTGTCTCATCGATCACTTGTCTCACCGCAGCGGAGCAACAACAGCGGGCGGCATGGTTGCCGCCAGTGGTTCCTCCAACTCCAGTGCCGCGACACTGTCGCGGATTTCACTCAACGGGAAATGAGCTCCGGGGCACTCGGTCGCCTTCACGTCTCCGTGACCGACGATTTGAACCGCGTCGATTTCATAGTCCCTGGTCAGCACCCTGACCAACCGCTTCACCGAGGCGACTTGCGCCGTGGTTGGCGAAGCGTCTTCAAAGTTTCCCACGAGGACGATGCCGACGCCGTGCTGGTTGTAATCAGCGACACCGGCATGCGCCCCCTGCATCTGTTGTTTCCAGCGGAAAGTCGGTTCGATCTCGCCATCGGTCATTCCCTTGCCGTTGCCGATCACAAAGTGATACCCGATTCCCAACCAGGGCTTTCCGTTCTTGTCTTTGTTCTTCAAGTGTGACTCGTGGATGCTCTCCACGTCGCCCTGTTCCGACGCCGTGTGATGGAGCACGATGTATTTCCAGTCGCGCGCCGCTGTTTCAGGCTTCCAAGGATTGTCTTTCGCAATTGGTGTCACCGGTGAAACCTCGGGCTCCTGCGGAGCGGGAAACGTCGGTGGCTCGATCATTGGCGGTAACTGCGGCCGACCGATGGACACCGGCGGCGGTACGGTCTGTCGGTAGCAACCCAGACAGCCGGCACTCCAGGAGAGAACCCCCAGAACCAGCATCATCCGGTGCCGCCCCGCAGACGGTTGCCGACAACCGAACCGCCCTGTCGCCGCAATGTTCCCGAGTGCTTCCATGCCCCAATCCATTGGGTTATCCATTCATCCTGTCTTTGCCGTTGTCCCAAGCGGGCGGGAATGTACTGGCGGACAAAAAGGGTGTCAACGTGTTGTCTTGGAGACGACCCGTGATGGCACCGTTCACACGCGGTGACCGTGTCACAGCGGGGAGACGGGGAGAACTGTAAGGCCGCAAATGGGGGCTGAAAATCTTATGCAGACTTTGCCAGACCCCCGACCGTCGCAATGGACGCGAATTTGAGCGACTTCAATGGTTCCCGCGAAAATCACTGAAGTTGACGGGAGATTAGGCGTGCGGCACGCATACGGATACAAGCACGCAGCGCAAGCGAGTGAGTTCTCGGGCACACTCGCTGGCGCGTCGTGCTTGTAGGTGGGGAAACTTTCAACTGCCGCGCGATCAGAGAATTTCGAGCGTCGGCATCTTGGGCGTTTCCAGCAACTGCCGGGCGATCTGGATCGCGGTTCGTTCGCAGATGC
>JANMLE010001820.1:0-2197 GCA_031372385.1 Planctomycetota bacterium
GCCCGTGCCGGGGAATCGCCAGCGATTCACGGCTGGAATGCAGCAGCGACGTGCGGTCCATCCAGCCGAACACCCGGTCGCAGGCTGTGGCAGACTTTTTCACTTTCGAAAAAATGGAGGCGATCCGCCGCGCCGGGTCCAACACACCCGCCAGCAATGTGTAGAGCAGGGCGAGTTCCGACGCTTCCATCTGATGAGCCGCCAGGCGGATTCCCCAGATGGATGTCTGCCCCTGCAAGACCAGGTAGGCTCCCGGCAGCGACCCGGCGAACACACCGAGCATCGCCAGGAATTCGATCGACGGGCTGGAGAGCGCTTCGATGCGGACGATCTTCATCGCCTTGTCGTAATAGTTCTGGTTTTCGCGCGCCAGACGCCGCCGATGCAGCCGTTCATTGCGGAACGCCAGCACGGACGCGAACGATTGCAGCGGCTCAATCAGGGCCCGGTAGACCCGCGACATGCTTTCCATCTGCCGGCGGCTGGCCCGTTTCAACCGTTGTCCCAACTGCCCGAACAACACGGCGGCCAGCGGGGCACACACGAAAGAGAGCGCCGTCAGACGCCAGTTGACACCGAAGGCGAACGCGATGCAGACCACCGCCTTCAACGGTTCGATGATCGCCTTGCTGCCGAGCAGCGTCAGTCCGACCGCCAGTTGCTGGAGATCAAACGAGAACCGCGACATCAGTTGCGGCGTCGTTTCGAGTGCCAGCGTCTGGTGATCCAGCTTGAGCGTGGCCCGAAACAGCCGCTCGCGCAGGGACTGCATGATGCTCTCGACGGACGCGCTGACCAGGGTCTCTTGAAAGTACGACGCGAAGCACTTCAACCCCGACATCACCAGCACCACCAACATCAGCCGGGCGAGCACCGCGAAGCGGTCCTGATCCAGATGCGGCAGCACCCTGGATTCCAGCCAGCGGAACCGCCATTCGAGGCTGAGCGCGTTGTTGAGTTCGCCGACGCAGGCCAACCGGTCATTCACAGCGCGGGCCAGTTCGTTGGCGTCATCGCCGCCGCGCAATCGTGCCAGGTCGGCGTCCAAGATTTCACGACGCCGCGTTTCCCGCTGCACGGACTCGCGCGCCGCGTGCAATTGCGTCGTGACGTAGTCGTTCAGACTCTGGCCTTCCAGCAGGATCTTGACGACGGGAAACACGAGCAGCAGCGCGCCGGTCCACAGCAGCGCGATGAGGGTGGCTACGGTGAATGAAACCAGCAGCCGGCCGCGTTGTTGCCAGACGTAGGGAACCAGTCGAACCAAACTATCCACGCCGCCAATCCTTCCAAGTCAATGGGGGCGGGATTAGACACGGAACCCACCGGGCGGTCCAGACGAGTTCAGTCGTGGGCGGTTGGCTGCGATAGACGACGACCTGCCACAGGGTCAGAACCGGGCCTTGCGCTGGGACAGGTATTCGACGAGCGCCCGGTCGAAGGGCATGCTGGTGTCCAAGGCGACGTAGTCCGCCCCCATGTTCAGGCACTCGCGTTTGTACTGCTGGCGCAGTTCTTCGAGGGCACCCAGGTAATCGCCGCGAATGCCGGCCGCGTCGACAACCAGACGATCGCCGGTTTCGGGATCTTCGAAGTCTGACAATCCCTCGAAGGGAAAATGGACCTCGGCCTCGTCCATGACGTGGAACAGGATGACATCGTGCCCGGCATGCCGCAGCATGTGCAGACTGTCCAGCACCGGCTGCGGATCACACAGCAGATCGGAGAAGAGCATCATCAGGCTGCGGTGGCGGATCATGGCGGCGATCCGCTTTACGTTGCCCGCCAGATCGGTCTTGCCACTCGGCCGGGCCTTGGACAACAGGGCCAGCATGTTTCCCAACTGGCTGCGCTTGCTGCGGGCGGGGAGGCAGACCCGCAACTGCGTGTCAAAGGTCATCAGGCCGATGGGATCCTGCTGATGGATCATCATGTAGGTCAGGGCGGCGGCCAGACAGGTGCAGTAGTCGAACTTCGTCAACTCTTGCCGGTACGTGTAGCCCATGCTTTCCGAAAGGTCCATCAGGATGTAGCCCGAGATGTTGGTCTCGGCCTGATACTTCTTGATGTAGAAGCGGTCGGTCTTGGCGAAGACCAGCCAGTCGATGTTCTTGGGATCGTCCCCCTGCGAATAGCGGCGATGCTCGCTGAACTCGACACTGAATCCCTGGAACGGGCTGGCATGCAGACCGCTGAG
>JANMLE010001836.1:0-4584 GCA_031372385.1 Planctomycetota bacterium
CTTGCCCGCGACGGCGTCGCGCTCGAGTACACGATCCCGAAGACCCGCTCCCGCTTGACCGGGATGTCCTCCCCGTCCAGTTGGAACTACACGGACGTCTCGTCGAGAGTCCCGATGACGCCATCCAGATGATCCAGCACATCGTTCTTGCGGATCGCGACCTGATCCTTGCGCGAGGTCCGTGTCAGCAGCAGTTTCCAGGCGGAGTCCACCTTGGAATCGGGCGACGCGAACCGCACGCTTTGAACGATCGTCAGCGGGAGCTTGAGTTCACCCAGCACCGGATGAGTGGCCCGGGCGTCGGTCGTGCCGGCGGTGTACGCGGTGACCCGCAGCAGAGTGGCGTCGACCAACCGGACTTCGAACAAGGATTCCGTCGGCGCGGCGGTTGCGGCCGCGCCCGGCAGTCGGATCGCTAGCAGTTCCGCGGCGGCAAGCCGGGTGGAACCCGTCGGGGTCTTCAGCACGACATCTTCGGCCGACAGTCGTTCGAGAGTGCCAACGTGCTGCTCACCATTGAGAGTCGCCACTTCCACCGGCGGCGCTGCGGCCGCAATCAACATGAACAAGGCAGGCCAGGCGGTCATCGTGGTGTTCGTCCTCGAGTGGTTTGTCTGAAGGAGCGTCTTACTTCGGCTTCGCGATCCGCTCGGTCTGCTTGCGGAAATACTGGTCGATCGCGCGTTGATAGTGGGACGGGAAGTTGCGGTTCAGGTCGCTCTTCGCCTTCGCCTGATCCTTCTCCGGCAGGTTGCCCCACTGGCCGTCCTTGCCGAACTTTTTCTTGTCGACATTGCCGGGAGCTTCACTCCCCTTGACGCTGCTGTCGTTGGCGGGGTTGCTGGATTCATTGCTGTTGCCACCCTGCCCGTCACCACCGCCGCCACCACCGCCCCCCTGCTGCTGTTCGATCTTCTTGATGATCTCATCCAACTCGCTGATGATCCGCTCCTGAACCCCCTGCACCTTTTCGCCGGCGCGGCCCAGATCGAGACGCCGTTCGGAATCGCTCATCAACCGGGCGACTTCCCCGAGCGATTTCTCCTGCAGGGCCTGCAGGTCGGCCTGCATCAGCGTCGCGGTGGCCGAGTACCGGACCGGCACCCGTTCCACATTCTTCAGCAACTGCTCCAATGATTGGAGCGCCGGTTTGACATCCAGCAGCCCCTGCTGGGCGACCGCCTTGAAGAAAAACAGGCTGGCGGGATCGACCACGCGCCGGGGATCGACCGCGTTCAACTGCTCGACTGCCTCATCGAACATCCGCCGTTCGACGAGATAACGACCGTAGAACAATCCGAGGTTCGCGGTCAGGAATGGATCGCGTCCCGGCTGCTTCAGGAACGCCCCATCGGGTGGCAACAGGACCGCGCTGGTCGCATTGCAGGCGGTCACGAGTTTGGCGGCATCGGCATCGACGACGGCAAACGACCGGACCACCAACTCCAGCACCCGGTCGGCCTCCTCGGAGACGATGTCCGCGCTCCAGAGGGCGGCGAGCTGCGACTTCTGTTGCTCGGTGAAGTTCGGCTGCGCAGCCGCCCACGTCAGGACTTGGCTGCGGGCGTCGTCGAGTTTCGACGGCGCATAGACCTCGTTCGCACTCCGCGCCGGAGCAACCACCGCGACGCACAGCACAAACGACAGCGAGAGAACCTGCATCCGCATGATGAAACCTTCGCTGAAAGATCCGATCGATGAATCACCGAAAAGTCGCGACCAACTTTGTTCAATTTGCAATTTGAAATTTGCACTTTTCAATTTGCCATCCGCAATTCCCTGCTTGGAATCATTCGTTCTTGCCCGTCGCCAGATCATGCGTCGCGCGCTGGACCTTGGCCTGCCGATCGGACAATTGCTTGAGTTGTGAGACAACATCCATGTCCAACGCCTGCTCCCCTTCGACCAGCCGGCCCATTTGCTTGGTGCGGCGATTGACCCGGTACTGCAGCGATCGGAGCATCTTCAGTTCGGCCAGCTTGTTGACCAGCGGAGGCGGCTGTTGCTGCTGTGGCGGCTGCTGTTGTGGCGGCTGGTCCTTCTTGTCCTTCAGCTTCTCCAATTCCTTCTGCAGTGCTTCGAGGATCTCCCGCAGCGACTCGACAATGTCCTGCTCGATGTTCTGCGTGATCTCACCGACATCGGCCCGCTCCAAGCGCCGTGCCACGGTCAGCATGTCATCGCGGATTTGCTCGACCGCCTCCGGGAAGGCGACCGAGGAACCCTCTTCGCGCAACAACGTCAGCGCCTTGGCGGCCAGCAACGAGATTTCGTCCTCGTTCCGGGCCAGTTCAACCGACCGGTTGCGGTGCCGGTCGGAACGCTTGTCGAGCGGAACGGCATGGATGCCGATCGTTCCGTTGTTCACCGCCTCCTGTCGCAGCAGCATGTCGCGGAAGCGGGCTTCCAGCGCCGCCAGCACCATCGCGCGTTCTTCCTCACGCAGTTGGCGGAGGATTTCCTCCAGCTTTTCCTTGGCCTTCAGCAGATCGGCCAGTGCCTGGTCCTGGTTGTCGGAAGCCTTGGCGTTGCGTTTCTGCTTGAGCTCCTCGATCGCCCGGTCCATCTCCTTCTTGGCCTTTTCGATTTCGTCGCGGCCAGCGGTCTTGTCGGGCTTTTGGTCGTCACCGCCCGGCTTTTGATTGTCCGGCTTCTGGTCGTCCGGTTGCTGACCATCCGGAGGTGGCTGGTCTTGAGGCTGACCCGGCTGCGGCTTGCCCGGTTTGGGTTTGCCGGGTTGCGGCTTGCCCGGTTTCGGGTCACCCGGCTTGGCGTCCTTCGGATCACCCGGCTTGGGATCACCATCTTTCGGATCGCCCGGCTTCGGGTCGCCTGGTTTGGGATCACCCGGTTTGGGTTCGCCCGGCTTGGGATCTTTTGGATCTTTGGGTGTCCCCGCCTTCGGATCCTTGTTGCCGGGCTTCTCTGCGTCTTTGTCCTTCTTGCCATCCTTGCCCGACGGATCCTTGGAGTCTCCCGGCTTGGCATCCTTGGGATCACCATCTTTGGGGTCGCCGTCCTTCGGGTCACCATCTTTGGGATCACCATCCTTGGGATCGGGCTTTTTGTCCGTCGACTTGTCGCCCGGCTTGGATTTGTCGTCCCCCTTCTGCTTGTCGGTCTTCTTCTGCGCGTCTTGGCCGTCGATCTTATTGACGAGCTTTTGAGTGCCGTCAGCGACCTGTTTTTGTTGGCGCTGGAGGTCGTTCGGATCGCCACCCCGCTCGGTGTTGACGCGCGCGTCGGTCTGCTTGGCGATCAGGTTATTCACATCCTTGATCAGATCCTTGATCCGCGCGCGTTCCTTTTCAATCTCGTCGCGCCGGTCCTCGCTCATCAGCAGTTGCAGCACCGCCTGCATGTGCGAGATGACTTCCTCCTCGCGCTCGATGGCGTCGCCGAGTTGATCCTTGCGGAGGATCTCGGCGAGCATCCGGAGTTGATCCTGAACGCGACCCTCCTGGCTCTTGCCAATCGCCCGGGTGAGCAACTCGGCTCGCTGGGGGTCGCTCTTGCGGAGGTATTCGGACAACTGCAGCAGCGTCTCCTCGAAGCGGCGGTACCGCATCGTGATCGCTTCCTGCGAACTGGCCAGGGGGGCCGGCGCTGCGGCACCGGGAGCGGCGGGCGGAGTCGCCGCCGCGGGCGGATCCTTTGCGGGTGGAGCCTGGGCCGGCGTTTCCTGGGCTGCGGCCATTGAGACCAGTCCGACGATCAGCGTCAGACTCAACAGGCTCCGGAACACAGCGAATGCCACAGATTTCATCGCTCGATCTCCCCACTGACCCCAGTTTGAACCGGCCAAGCCGACACGTCGGACGACCGGACCCGCACAGTATATCCTCGACCAGCCGCCACGTCGCCATCCGTCTTTCCCGCGAACCGCCCAAAAACCGGCCTGTTGTGGATGTCAGAAAGCAACACTTGGGACTGACGCCACCCGGTTTTTGAGGGACGAAAGAGACCCAAGGGATGAAGGGGACGGAAACCGAACCTTGCCCTGCGACGGCTAATCCAACAGACCCTTGATGGCGTTTTCCTTCCGCTTGCGCTTCGTCTCTTCCAACAGATCCTGCTGGGCCTTGATGTTGGCTTTCAGTTGCTCCACCACCTCGTGAAATTTCGCGAGTTCCCGCATCTCGGCCAGGATCTGCTCCATGCTTTGAATCATTGAATCCAGCACATCGGCCGCCTCGTCCATCGGGCCGGTGGGATCGGTCTGCTTGTCGAGTGCCAGCTTGAACAACCCGAGCGCCGCGTCGACCGCCGGGTAGCTCGTGGCATTGATTCTCCGCAGCGGCGCGATGATCTGATGATCGAGTCGTTCCAGCATCAGCGGCGTGTCGGCGGCGTTGTTGACCAGCTCTTCCCGGATGTCGGCGAACGACGTTTCGACGCCGGACGTTTCGATGGCGTTCTTGCGCACGGCATGCAGCGACCGGTCGGCGCACGCCGCCAGTCCCTGGTTCAGGACAGTCAATGCTTCGGCACCGGGGCCAGCTCCGTTGCGTTTCAATTTGGCCGCTTCGTCCGCCTTTGCGCGCTGCGACTTCACCTCCTGCCGGGCCTGCTTCAGTTCGGTGA
>JANMLE010001882.1:0-4417 GCA_031372385.1 Planctomycetota bacterium
GCGTCGCGCCAGTTCGCCGCGAAGCTGCAACCACTCGCCGCCAAGTCGCCCGAGGACGCCGTCCGCATCGGCTACCTGACAGCGGTCGGCCGCCAGCCATCGCCGGAGGAACTGATCGGCACGGCCGAGTTCATCCGCCAGCAAGCGGCTTCGTACTCACCGTCCGACGCCAATGCGGGACTGCGCCAGGCACTCGTCGACTTCTGCCAGGTGCTGTTCTGCCTGAATGAATTCATCTACGCCGAGTGAACCCGCGAGAACCGGCGGCAGCGATCGCTGACGGTCATCCGGCGCATGGGACACGTTGATGGACGTCGCGTTGGAGTCCCTGACTCAGTTGAATCGCTCGGATGACTCATATCCCTTCACGAGCCGCGACCGTAAGGGAGCGGTCTGCGAGGACATGACTCAACTGCCGCGCTGTTTGTAGCTGAATTCGCAAGAATTCAGCCGACAATCTGACCACGACCTGAGTTCTTGCGAACTCAGCTACGACGCGGTGAGTATTCCGCGGTCGGATTATGCCCGCCGCTCACCAACAAAAACCGCGCCCCGGCGAGGAGCGCGGTGAACGGAGTGGTAAACGGAACAGCGCGACGGCAACGGGACGTCAGAACGGTGTCACAACCGGCTCTTCCCAGTGTCTCACGACTTTCTTTTTCTGGGGCTTCACGCTCGGCACAATCAGCGCCGGACATGCGGCGTGGCGCAGCACGCCCTCACTGACCGTACCGACCATCAGTTCGTACAATGCGCCGTGGCCGTGCGAGCCCATGATGACCATGTCGATCTCGTACTGTTCGGCCATCGCGAGGATCTCGATCACGGCCGAGCCGCGGATCAGGAGCATCTCGGCGTTGATCCCCCTAGCCGTCAGGCCGGCCAGCAATTCCTGCATCCGGCGCTGTTCGTCGGAAAATCGCTCGGGCGATTCCGCTTCCGCCGCCGGCCAATGGAAGGGAACCTCGCCCAGGCTGGCCATGGCCGAGACTTCGGCCACGACGTGCAACAACCAGACCTTCGCCCCAAACGCGCGGGCCACCTCCTCGGCCGCGGAGACCACGCGTTCGGTCACATCCGAAAAATCGATGGCAACCAGAAAATTCTTCATCGCGCACCTCGCTGTCATGCGACCGCGCTCGCACCCTCAAGAGCGGGCGCGATCTGGAGAAGAACACGGGAGCAGAGCCTCCCACCGATCACTGCGGTCAACCGGACTTGTCAGCCGCGAAGTCGATTGCGCCCCGGGGCGTTCCACCGATCTTCCAGAGCGACTCCGAATTCACTTGTGAATCGCTCTTCCCGCAATGATCAATTGACATGATACCCACCGGACCCGATCACGAGAAGAACCTTGTGCGACAGACGGGCGTAGTGCGAGTCGGTCACCGTCGGTACCGTGAGGCAGTCCGCGGGGAATCAACCACCAATAACGTGGGACGGATTTTCAATCCGTCCGTCCTGTGTTGACGGACGGATTGGAAATCCGTCCTACGGGTCGATCATCTCCTGCCGTATCCGAGAAGCGGTCGCGGCGGCGGCTGTTCGGACAGCCATTCAGATCGGTTCGCGTGTGAGCGTGATGCTGCGCGTCATGACGTTGTTGCGCGCCGAGACGTAGATCACCCAGGACGCCCCGTTCAAGGGGACGCTGACGGTCACCGTGATTTCGGGGGTCGTCGAATGGATGGCTGCCGGTGACACGGCCACGCTGGCATTGCCGACGTTCACGGCATCCAGCACCCGCTCGGCTTCCGCTTGGGCGTCGGCCGCGGTGGCACCGGGAATGATCCCGCGCCGCGCCCCTTCGTAGGCGGCGTTTTCCAGCGAGTTCCGCAGCATGTTGAGGCGGGCGGATTCGATGATGCCAAAGACGAACAGAAACAGGATCGGCACGACCAGCGCGAACTCGACCGTGACCGCGCCGCGGCGAACGCTTCGCAGACGCGAATTCAGTTGCGGGAACCGTGGGGAGTTCTTCACCGTGATCATCCTTGTTTCGAGAGGCGGAAAGTCTTTCGCAACGGCGGTGGTGCGGTCGTTTCGATTACTCAATCAGCGTCGTCAGCATCTGCCTGGCCAGCGTTTCGAACGCTTCCGTCAGCTCAGCGGCATTGCCGGCAAATGTGTAAGTGCCACCCGTGATCCGGGCAATCTCACGGCAGACCGCCTCGCTGGAACCGGCCAACAGGCAAACGGTGTGGATGACGATTCCAGCCCTTTGTGCGTCGCGGGCCGCCAGGATGGGATCGCGTCCCTGATTCCATTGTCCGTCGGACATCAGGATCATGGTCTTGTCCGCCAGCGGATTCACATCGCTCGCGCTGAGCACCTTGACTCCCGCGTCGATGCCGGCCGCCATATTGGTCGCACCCCACATCACCTTGCCACCCCGCCCTGAAAGTGGCGTCATGATGTCGCTCATTTTTGTGGTCAGCGGCGATTCGATCATGCTTGCTGGAAAGGGCGGAGTCGTGTTCATGGCCGATCCCCAGGTGACGAGCGCCACGCGGGGCGGTCGTGTCTGGCTCTTGATGATGTCGGTGAATTCCCTGACTGCCCCGTGCAACGCCGCCCACCGGCTGAATTTCGGGTGCGGTGGCTGGTCGTACGGTGGGCTCTTGGTCCCCTTCGGATACTGCCAGGCCACGCCCGACAGATCCCAAGTCATGGAATGCGAGCGGTCGAGCACCAGGCAAATCTCCTGCATGGTCTGCCCGGCGGTCGCCTCCTGGCGGGGTTCAAATGTCTTGACTCCCACCACCGACCCAAAGAACAAAGATGCCGGTCCGTTCTTGGACTTCGCATCCAGGTGACTGATCACGCGGACGCTGTTGTACGGCTGCAGACCCGCGGTGAATGAACACGAACCGTCGGATTGGCGTGCGCACCGCCCCAGGATGATGTCATTGCGGTCAAGCATGAGCGACTTGCCGGCCACAGTGTTCATCGCCGCGACGTTTTTCGCCGCATCAATGGCCATGTCGGCTTTCTGGGTCCGGCAGAGCGCCTCGGCACCGGCTTTGGCGGCGGCATCCGTGGCGATCCGCAGTTCCGTTCGCACCATCTGCATGTACGGAACATCGACCGTGAACGCCAGCATCGCCAGCAACAGGACCGAGATCACCGCCACCAGCACCAGCATGGCGCCGCGCCGGTTCGGCCCTGTGGCCGACTGCCCGACAAAACCATTCCATCGCGACCGAAGCCGGTCGTCGGCGTGCAAGTACTTGCGCATCGCTGCGTCTCCAGATTCAAAGGCGGACCATGACGACCTTCTTGGACATCTTGGAATTCTTGAAGAACCATTCCGGACTGATCGAGTTGGCGCTGGCCGGAGCCGTCACCGTGACCTCAATGGCGGTTCCCGGCACCGTCTTGTCCGACACCTTTGCGGGCGAGACGGACACGGTGGCTTCTTTAATCCGCCTCACGCCGAGGAAATCATTGCAGCGTTTCAGGATGTCGGCCTCCGTGGCACCCGGCAGCGCGGCGGCCCGCGCCCCTTCATAGGCGACCTGGGAGACGACCTGCTTCAGGAAGATCGCATTGGCCGTTTCGATGGACCCAAACCCGATCAACATCAACAGCGGCAGACAGACCGCCATCTCGACGGTCGCCGTTCCCGCACGATCGGCGACAACAGGTCTGCTGCCGGTCAAGGCAGGTGTCACTGACTTCATCATTTCCGCACCTTGGTGGCTGGAGCGTCGCTCAATCGAAACGTCTTTCAACCGCTAAAAGCCTAGGTCGGATTTTGACAGACGGTCGTCACATTCCGGACGCCTACGCCTGAAAAACGCCACTTCGCGGGTGGCGACTCTGACGCGGCGATCAAGCACGCCCAACCGCCCAACCTGCCGCATTGAAACCGTCCTATCCCGGATTATTCATGGCCATCAAAGAGCCGCGACCGACGCGCTGTTCGTAGCTGAATTCGCAAGAATTCAGCGGAACATTGGACCACGACCTGAGTTCTTGCGAACTCAGCTACGACGCCATGAATAATCCGGGATTGGGCGGCCGACCTAGCAGCCAGCCGGGCAAGATCGGGACTTCTCCCAGTCCCGCGCCGATCCGCAGACCGCGGTTCATCATCAGCGTTTGACACGAGACGGCGTCGGACGATAGCCTCGCGCCCTGTCGCGATGCCGACCCACCAGCGGCTGACAGCCCCCGGTCATGACTGGTTGAACGAGTGATGTGACGCCGATTGCGCTGTTCGCTGGCGTCGTCATCGCGCATTTTGGAGCCCGCCCATGCCGAGCCGTTCTACCACCGTGCCTCGTCGCGGCCTGACGTTGATCGAGGTGCTCGTTCAATTGGCGATCGTGGTGTTGCTGCTGGTTCTCGTGGTTCCGGCGATCGTGCGGGCGCGGGAACACGCTCGGCGGAGTCAGTGCCAGAACAACCTCAA
>JANMLE010001927.1:0-1041 GCA_031372385.1 Planctomycetota bacterium
GTGGTCGATGCCGAGCAGGTGCAGCACGGTGGCGTGGAAGTCGTAGTTGGTGGTGACGTCGGTCGCGGCCCGCCACGACCACGGATCGCTCTCACCGTACGACGTCCCCCCCTTGACGCCGGCACCCGCCATCCAGCCGACGAACGTGCCGCCGTTGTGGTCGCGTCCCTCGCTCCCCTGTGAGAACGGCATCCGTCCGAATTCCGTGTTCCACAGCACGAGCGTGTCCTCCAACAGGCCGCGCTGTTGGAGGTCGCTCAGCAGGCCCGCGATCGGCTTGTCGGTCGACAGGCACATCGGCGGCAGCTCTTTCAGGATGCTGTTGTGGTTGTCCCAATTGTTCGACGGACCGCCCGCTCCGCTCCAGACTTGGACGAACCGGACGCCCCGTTCGATCAGCCGCCGGGCCAGCAGGCAGCGCTTGCCGAAGTCCTCGGTCGGCTTTTCATCCAGGCCGTATTGCTTGTGCGTGGCCGCCGATTCGCGGCTGACATCGAACGCTTCGGGGGCGCTCAACTGCATCTTCGCCGCCAGCTCGTACGACCGGATGCGGGCCTCCAAGCGGCTGTCGTGATCGTTCGCGGCGAGATGCGTCCGGTTGAGTTGTTGCAGCAGCGCCAGTCCGTCGCGGTCGGCTGCGGGGGTGATGAACTTCGCCGAAGCGGGTGCCTTCAGATCGGCGATCGGTTCGGGGAGCGTCGTGTTGATGATCGTCCCCTGGTGAGTCACCGGCAAAAAGCCCGCCGTGAAGTTTCCCTTCTGGTTGTACGGCAGACCGCGCGCGTCGGGGAGCACGACAAACGTCGGCAGGTTGTCGGTCAGGCTCCCCAGGCCGTAGCTGACCCACGCGCCGAAGCAGGGAAAGCCGGGGAGCAGGAAACCGGTGTTCATCAGATAACTGCCGGGCCCATGCACGTTCGTCTTGGACTTCATCGCCATGAAGAATGCCATGCCGTCGACATGCCCGGCCAGATGCGGCAATTGATCGCTGATCCAGCGGCCACACTCGCCGCGCTGATGCATCTCGAACGGCGGCTTGAG
>JANMLE010000024.1:0-3286 GCA_031372385.1 Planctomycetota bacterium
CGCAGCCGCTTGAGTTTCACCGGACCGGGCCAATTCAATTTCAGAGTGACAGGCTCGTTCGGCTTCGGCACGACGGGATCGGGGACCGCCGTGAAGCTGCTGAACAGATCCGCTTTCAAATCCAACGGCTTCTCGGGAGGCGTCCAGCCCAGCCGCTTCTTCTGCGCGTCGTCCAGCCACGACTGACTGATCCAGCCGTGATATTGGCCGAGACTCATCACCGAATTGTTGCCCGGCTCCGGATGTGGCAGACCGATCGTGTGGCCGACCCCTTCGTGATAGACGACGCAGTCGGTGCCGCAATAGGGAACCCGCCAGCCATCCCCGCTGACCAATCCCCACCCGACTCCGCGGTCGGCCAGATACGTGGCCCGCGCACCGCCCGATGCGGCACCGGGAAAATGCCGGCCGTCCGAAGAGTTCCCCTCGAATTCGAACCGACCGTTGTCGCCGGGCTTCGTCCGGTAGAAATCGTCCAGCGGACGCCAGTTGATGTCGCTCAGCACGAGCAGGATCGGATACGCCTTGCGCTCCCCCTCACCAAACTGCAACGCGCCGTCGACTTCACGCAGCGTCTGAAAGAACGTGAAGTCGGCGTGTCCGTCGCGAAGCTGCGCCGTGGCGCGGGCCGAGCGAAACGGTTCCGGGTGCATGACGGTGCTGAGAGTCGATTGCCCCTGAAACTCCCGCTGATGAAACCGCTCGATCCGTCGGCAGAAATAGCTGACGCGGTCCTTCCAATCCGGCAGCGGAGTCCGGTCGCGCGGGACGAAGTACACGACCGTCACTTCGATCTTGTCGATCGAGTGCTTTCCATCCCACGTCTTCAGCCCCGCGTCCGACACCGCGGAAACCAGCACTGCCGCCAGAGCCACGAAGAGACAAAGCCGACCGCGGAAGTAACGCATGGATTGATCTTTCCCCAAAGGCAGCAACCGGTGATTCGTGAATTTCGATACCGCCGGGGCATCGTACCTTCAACGTGCGGTCGTTTGGAGGAACACAATCTAGATCGCGCGGTCTTGGGCAGTCCGCAGGGGATCAACTGGCAATGACGCGGGACGGATTTTCAATCCGTCCGCGGATGCAGACTTCCATCTGTTGTCGTCGTGTTGGAACTGTTATGTTTCCGCGCGGTCCGTCGGGCCGTTTGCAAACAGGACGGACGGATTCACGGGCCAGCCACCAGAGGATTCGATGAGATGACGATCGATATTGCCGTCGTGCCAGTCGCCGGTCACGGAACCCGACTGCTTCCCGCCACCAAGAGTCAGCCGAAGGAGATGCTGCCCGTCGGCCGGCGTCCCGTCGTGCAGTACGTGGTCGACGAACTGGCCCAATCGGGAATCCACCGGTTGCTGTTCATCACCGGGCCGGGCAAGACGTCCATCGAGAACCACTTCGACATCAACCCGGAATTGATCTCGTTCCTGCGCGAGACCGGCCGCGAAGAGCAACTCCAAGAATTGCAATTCGAACGCCAGCAGATGGAGTACTTCTACACGCGCCAGCGCCGGCAGCTCGGGCTGGGACACGCGGTGCTCTGTGCGCGGCCGTTCATCGGCAACCAGTCCTTCGTCGTGGCGCTGGGCGATTCGATCCTCGGGGTGCATGCCAAATCCAACGTCGTGCAACGGATGGTCGAGCAGTTCGAAGCGTCGAACGCGGATGTCGTCGTCGCCTTCGAAGAAGTGCCGCGGGCCGACGTGATCCACTACGGTGTGGCGCTGCCGCGCCAACCGGTGGGCGATGTGTTCGAGCTTGAGGATGTCATCGAGAAGCCGAGCGTGGCCGAATCGCCGAGCAACCTCGCAGTGGCGGCGCGGTATGTCTTCTCGGCGTCGATCTTCGACGCCCTGGCCAAGACGGAACCGGGCAAGGGGGGCGAGATCCAACTGACCGACGCCATCCGCCGCGTGCTGCGCGAGGGTGGCAAGGGGGTCGGCATCCGGTTGACCCACGAAGAGCGGCGGTTCGACATCGGCAACTTCGAAAGCTACTACCGGGCGTTCGTCGAATTCGCGCTGGCCGATCCCGACTACGGGGCGGACCTGAAGCAGTTCGTCCGCGGACTGCTGTAGCTGAACTCGCAAGAGTTCAGAGGGTGGCGACAATCGGCTGAATTCTTGCGAATTCAGCTACCGTGAACGGCGAACTTGGAACTCTCCTGAAGTTGTTCGACCAGTGGAACGTCATCATGCAACTCTTGCGGCGACGGGCTTATGCCAGGGCGGGATTGGTCGGCAATCCGTCCGACGGCTACAACGGCCGGACGGTCTCGTTCAGCATCCGCGACCTGTGGGCCGAGGTCGTGCTGTACGAATGGGACGAGATCGAGATCCTGTGGAGCTCTGAAGACCAGAGCCGCTTCAACTCGGTGCATGAACTCGCCCACGACGTGCGGCTGCACGGCTATTACGGCGGCGTCCGGTTGGTGAAGGCGACGATCAAACGCTTCGTCGAGTACTGCGACGCGCAGGGTTTGCTGCTGCACGACCGCAACTTTTCGATCCGGTATCAAAGCAACATTCCGCGGAACGTCGGCCTGGCGGGATCGAGCGCCATCATCGTTTCGACACTCCGCGCATTGATGGACTTTTACGAGGTCACAATCCCGCTCGAAGTTCAGCCGTCTCTGGCATTGAGCGTGGAAACCAGGGAGTTGGGAATCACCGGCGGTTTGCAGGACCGCGTCATCCAGTGCTACGAGGGCCTGGTGTCGATGGATTTCTCCAAGGAGACCACGTTCACCTGCGACGGCTACGAATGCGGCGTGTACGAGCGTCTCGATCCCTCGCTGTTGCCACCCGTCTACGTCGCGTACTGCGATGAATTGGGCGAGCCAACCGAGGTGTTCCACAACAATCTGCGGCAGCGCTACGACCGCGGGGACGCCGATGTCGTCGGTGCCATGAAGACATTCGCGAATCTGGCCGCCGAAGCACGGCAGGCCCTGCTGGATCGCGACACGGCGCGACTGGCGCGTCTGATCGACACCAACTTCGACACGCGGCGGTCGATCTGCCAACTGCATCCCGGTCACATCGACATGATCGAACGGGCCCGCCGGGTCGGCGCGACGGCCAAGTTCGCGGGCTCGGGCGGAGCAATCGTCGGCACATTCGCCGACGACGCGATGTTCACCGCACTGCAACGGGAATTGGGGCAGATCGGCTGCGTCGTCTTCAAGCCGACGATCGAACCGGCGACTTTGTGATCCCGGCGCTCCGAGCTTGTGGCGTGGGTTTCAACCCACGCGCGATGTCCCACAGCGTCGGCTAAAGCC
>JANMLE010000067.1:0-3120 GCA_031372385.1 Planctomycetota bacterium
GCCAATTCGGTTCGCGCTTCGGCGAACTGTCCATGCAACGACTTGTTATCCTCCACCAATCGGTCGCTACGATCGGTCTCCACGCGCAGAGCTTGCTCGGCGGAGCGCAGCGATTGCTCGACTGACAACGCTCGGCCTAGCGCCGCATCGCGTTCGCTGCACAGTGTGCCGTCGCGCCACCAGACGCCGACCGTGACAAGCAAGATGGCAATCAATACGGCACTGGCGGGACGGACCGCCCCTTCACACCGGTGCCACCAGTCGAAACGCCGTTTCGCGGCCGGACCATCCGCGGGCCGTTGTTTGGTTTGGCTCAACAGCGCTGGCACAAACTTGGGGCGTTTCCACCACGGCCCGCGTTGTCTGAGAAGTTGGAAGGCCCTCATTCTCGCGGCGGTCGGCTTCTCAGCGACACTCTTGAGAGCGGCTTTTCCGGCGAACAGTTCCACCGCGAGCAGACCGAGGGTGAACACATCGGCCCCCTTGCTCGGTTCACGCAACGTCCCCTGCCATTCGGGAGGAAAAAATTCGTGGAACCCGGCAATCAGCCGCGCGCCGTCGGTCCAGTACGGCAGATGGCCCAACTCAACTCCGCCGATCCAGACGCGCGACTCTTCGCTGAGCGAGCTTGAATCTACGAAGACGTGTTCGGCACGCAAGCCGCCATGCGTCCCATGACGGCTGTGCAACTCTTCGAGTCCAACCACCAATTGACCGAGAATCGACTGAGCCACCCGCGGATTGACCAAGCCCGCTGCCGGAATCTGCTCGGCGAGCGTCGCCGGAAACCAGTCGAACACCAGATAGATGTAGTCCGCCCCGGCCGCCCCCATCTCCAGCGGACGACACACGTGGTGAAAGGTGCTTTTCGACAATTCACGCAACTGTGACAGCCACTTGTCGCGCCACGGCTCCGATTCCCGCACCTCAATGACACGAATCAGACGTAAATGACACGAATCAGACGTACCAAAGGCGGCGAGCTGACCAAGCGCCGGTCTTCCGCCTTGAACGCCAAACCATGCGGCGTCGGTATGGCCAGTTGTTCGATCAACACCAACCCCGGCGGCAACAACCGTTGGGCAAGATCAATAGCGTGACGATCGCTCATCGCGATACCCCCGGCGGGAAAAGAAAAAGGGCGCCGAACCAGAGCCGCTCCTTCCACCCCCGCCAAGGGGCTCAACGAACAGCACCCGGCCGACGCCCCTTGCGGGGGCGTGGCACCAAGGCACTGCTTCGTTGAGTCCAGAGCCTTGCGGCTCGGTTTGGCGGTTTTGGAAAGAAGCAGACTTGACGCTCACGCGTCTTTCAAAATGTCACGAGGTTGCATTCTCGCGGCCTCGGTTAAACTCTTCCGGCGGTCTCCCTGTCAGTAATGGTTGGCGAGCCAATGGCGGCTCAGTCCGGCAATACGCTACTCATTCAGTCCCTCAGTTGCCACAGAGTTTATTGCGGTCCCGTGCTACGGCTACCGGTAAACTAAACTTCGCCCTCTTTTGCGTCATCAATACTTGGTGGGCTGACATAGCCCCGGACCGGCAACGAACTCGGACGAAAGGAACGCCCATGCCCGTGATCGTCGGACTGTTGAGTTTTCTGGTGCTGTTGTGCTGCGCCGTGATCCTGCGCGAGCGGCGGTTACGACGTGGCTGGCAGCGGGTCTTGGATCGAACGCTGCGGGAAAGGGGGAGGCATGAAATGGGTGTTTGTGATCGCGGGGTTGGTGCTGTTCGCAGCGATGCTGAGCGGGACACCGTCGAAGCCGGCCGGGACTCCGCTTGACCAGCGGGTCGTGGAACTGGCCGCGAAACACGCCGAGCAGCAGGCCGTGCAGAGCCGGCAAATGGCCGAACTCCAGAAGCAGTGGTAGACCGAACGGACCGACCTGAACGAACAGCGGAACCGGCTCGAAGTGGAGCGGCAGGAAATCGCCCTCCAACGCCTGCGGGAACCGCTCATCGCCCAGAGCATCCAACAGATCGGGATGCTGGCCCTCTGTCTGATACCGCTCGTCGTCTGTGCCTTGCTGCTGCGCAAAGCGAACGAACCGGAGGACGGGAATGCGATCGCCGAGACGCTGGTGTCGGACCTGATGTCGCCCCACCCGACGCTGTTTGTTCAGGCACTCCCCGCCCCGTCCGCTGACGACAAACCGGCGGGCCATCTTCCGTCGGCCGCCGAGTAACCCACCCCACCACACACTCACAATGAGAGAGGAGAGCGATGAGCCACATCGTGGAAATCAAGGCGCAAGTGAAGGACGTTGCGGCGGTGCAGGCGGCCTGTCGCCGGTTGAAGTTGCCCGAGCCACAGCAACGGACGGTGACGCTGTTCAGTGCGACAGTCACGGGACTGGCGGTGCAGCTGCCCGATTGGCAATACCCGATTGTCTGCGACACAAGCACTGGCGAACTGAAGTTCGACAACTACCACGGGCATTGGGGCGAGCAGTCTCACCTCGACCAGTTCCTGCAGGCGTATGCCGTGGAGAAGGCCAAGCTGGAGGCCCGTCGCCAGGGGCACTCCGTCAGCGAACAGCAACTGGCGGACGGTTCAATTCGCGTGCAGATCGCCGTCGCCGGTTGATCCGCCTCACCCCCATTCTTTTGCGTGAGGAGATCGCATGACCACCCCCCGTCGCCGCGTGATCCGGCCATCCCAGCCCGTGCCGACTGTGACCTCCCGCCGGTTGTCCACCTTGCGGACGCGGCTGGACGGGGAACAGCAGACGCTGGCCCGCTGGATGAGCCGGCTCAAGCGGGCCTTTCATTCGTTCGAAAAGTATCAGCAAAAAGTGGCCCGGATCGAGAAGCAGATTCGCACTCTGGAGGAAACCTGATGTCCAAGACCATCGAAGTCACCGTCTCCCCGAAAGGAGAGACTTCCATTCAAACGAAGGGCTTCACCGGCGCGTCCTGCCGCGACGCCACCCGCAGCCTGGAAGCGGCCCTTGGCGTCCGCACTCAAGAGCAATTGACCAGCGAGTTCCACGCGACAGCGGAGACCCCGCAGGCGGTCCGCCAGTAGTTCGTCCGCGTCGGTTTCGCTGGAGAGTCGATCCGCCCTGTGTCACCCGCTGTGATGCGGGGCGATGTCGTTTCCGGAGGAGAGTGCGTC
>JANMLE010000129.1:0-1367 GCA_031372385.1 Planctomycetota bacterium
GATCAAACCACGCTGTGCCCCGACTGCGGCAACGTCCATCACTGGATGTGCTGGTCCGAAGGGAACGGCTGCGCGGCGTACGAATGCGCGCCGAGCCGCCGACAAGCCATCGCCGACGCCGCGTCCGTCGTACGGATTTCCGTTGACGACCTGGCCCGCGCGAAACCGCTGCCGGCTTCGCGTCCCGCGTTCAACGGGTGGACGTCGGCCCCGCCGCTCTCGCTCAGCGATCATCCGATGACCGGACCAAAGCGATGGAACCGGATGGCGATTGCCACGCTGGTGGTCGCCATCTTAGGGATTCCGCTGTTTGGTCTCGTGACCGGCCTGGTGGCGATCGTCATGGGTTGCATCGCACTCGCCGGACATTCGCGCCGTTCGAAGGGGGCGCTTGTCGCCGTGTTCGGCATCCTGCTCGGCGTGGCCGACATGGCGGGTTGGGCGATCGGTCTCGCATGGATGATGGAGGGTGGGCCGGTGCGCGGCGTGTCCATCGATGAATTCGAGCCCGACCCGGCGGCGTTGGAACAGCTCCCCGCGCCGATCGGACGCGCGATGAAGTCGAACGTCCTGATTCAGACGCCCGGCGATCTGATGCATCTGCGCGGCTCGGGAATCGGCTCGGGCGTGATTGTCCGCATCACGGAGGGGGTCGCTTGGATCGTGACGAACCGGCACGTTGTCGATGACGCGTTCGCCGAGGACCGCGCGTCCGACGCTGCCCCCAAATTGCCGTCGGTGCGACTGTCGGTAAAGGCGATTGGCCAGCCGCTCACGCCGGCCCAAGTCGTCTGGATCGCCCCGCATGGAATCGACCTCGCCCTGATCACGATGCCGGTCACATCAAACGAGATCATGGCCGCCGTCTGGGATGCCCAGCCCAAGCTGACCGTGGGCGAATCCGTCTTCGCCGTCGGCAATCCGCACGGCCTTGGTTGGACCCACACCCAGGGTGGCCTGTCCCAACTGCGGCTGCAATCGAAGGGGCCGCGGGAAATCCGCATCCTGCAAACCAGCGCCGCCATCAATCCGGGCAACAGCGGTGGCGGCCTGTACGACACCGATGGCCACCTGCTGGGCATCAACACCTGGACGAAGGACAAGCGGATGGCCGAGGGGCTGAGTTTTTCGATCGCCTTCCACACGCTGCTGCCGCTGCTGCCGGCCAGCTTCCAACTTCCCGCCAGCCAACTCGAAAATGACGTCCCATGAGCAACGTCCGCCTTCGGCGACTACAGGCCGACCATCAGAACCTCGTCGAATACATCCGCCGGCATCCGCGCCTGCGCCTGATCCAAACCGCCGGTGATCCCCCCGAGCAGTACCAGATCGAATACCGGATCAAGAGCCTGCGGCAAGTCGGCGAG
>JANMLE010000137.1:0-1235 GCA_031372385.1 Planctomycetota bacterium
CGCCTTGACCTTCGACGCGCTCCCCCTTGGCGTTCTTTTCCCCCTCGGCCACTCGCCGAACGGGCTCAGCGGTGACTACACGAGCAATCTACGGTTCAATCTCCACGAGATTTAAGCGACGCGGCTCCTTGTCCGGCATGGCTCGATTGAGCTTCAGCACGGCGTGTCCCGTCGTCCCCGATCCGGCAAACGAGTCGAGAATCAAGTCGCCGGGATTCGTTCCAATCTCGGTAACTCGCTGAATCAGCCTGGACGGCTTCGGAGTGATAAAGACCGAGTCCGAATCTGGAAACTCAACGAGCTGCAATAACTCCTTCTTCGCGTCTTGAGTATGCCCAACGTCATCGTAAAACCACATTGTCTGCGGAACGACGCCTTGCTTGACTTCTGACAGAAACCGTTTGGTTTGCGGAATAGCACTACCGTCCTTGCCCCACCAAATTCGCCGATCACGGTCGAGTTCGACGAACTTCTCCTTTGAGACTCGCCAGTACATTCCCTTCGGCGGATGCGGTATGACTCGCCCAGACGGGCATACGATTTCATACGTTCCTTGGCTGTAGTAGTTCCGCGCTGAGAGATCACTTGTCTTCCACGGCCCTCGCGGGTCAGCATCGCGGTTCTTGTACGCCGAATCCTGTTCCTCGCTGCGCGGAACAAGGTTCGGTTTCCAGATGTCCGCTCGCTTCGCATAGACCGCGAGATAGTCATGGTCCTCGGAGAAGTGTCGAGCCGAGTTCTTAGGTGAGTACACCTTCTGCCACAGCACCGTCGCAACGAAGTTCGATACACCGAAAAGCTCATTCATCACAAATCGGAGTGACGGAAACTCGTTGTCGTCGATGCTGATGAAGATGGCTCCGTCCTCGCGGAGGAACTGCCGCAGCAGCGCGAGTCTCGGGTACATCATGCAGAGCCAGCGGTCGTGGCGGTCGAGCGTTTCGCCCTCCTTGCCGACCGTCTGGCCGAGCCACTCGCGGATCACCGGGCTGTTCACGTTGTCGTTGTAGACCCAGCCCTCGTTCCCCGTGTTGTACGGCGGGTCGATGTAGATGCACTTCACCTGCCCCGCGTAATACGGCAGCAGCGCCTTGAGCGCCAGCAGGTTGTCCCCCCGCACGATCAGGTTGCCATCCCCCGGCTCGCCGCACGCCAACTCCGGCACATCCTTGAGCAGCCGAAAGGGGACGGACAGGTGATGATTCACCACCGCCTCCTTCCCAATCCAATTCAGT
>JANMLE010000139.1:0-1629 GCA_031372385.1 Planctomycetota bacterium
CAGATGGAGCCCGCGAGAAGCACGTCGTGGCGGGGCAACTGGGTGAAGATGCCGTGTCTTCTGAGCGGGGGCGAGTTTGGCCGCGAAGCCAACCGCCCTTGGCGGCTCCGGATCGAGACGGTGATCAACCGTCCCAACGAGTTCCAAGTCTGGAGGCACGGCCAGCGGAACGGTGTCGAAGGGATGCACTGGCTTCCACGCTGTATTGGCTCAAACCGTGTAAAGACCGTTCGAGAACTTATTGTCGTGGATCGCTCCGCGATCCAACGTTCTGATCGCGGAGCGATCAGCGACAATGCGAGAGCTAATTCTCGAACGGTCCTAACCCGGATTATTCACCACGGAAAACACGGAAATGCACGGAAGAAAAGAAGAGCAAGAAGTTGCGTGGAAGCATCTCGTCCTACTCAACAGGCGAAGTGCAAGATGGCGTCATCTCACGACTCTTCCACTTCCGTGAATTTCCGTGTGTTCCGTGGATCCTCATGAATAGTCCGGGCTGGAGAAGGCGAAGATCCTTCGCCGGCTCGGCACATTGACAGATTCGATTCTCCAACAGATCGACGCATGCCTGTTGGCCGCCTTGGGCCTGTTGCCGTAGCGCGATCGTCGACCATCAACCGTGAACAGCATCACAAGCATCGCCGGGCGCAGATCGTGCGGGACTTGCCGTCGATCCGGGCGATGATCACGACGCCCGGTTGATCGCCCGGCAGGGGCAGATGCCGGCGCAGGGTTTCCACTTGGACGCGAATGTGGCGGCACTTGATTTCGATCTGGCCGAAGTCGGATGTCCGCAGCCAGGCGCGCAGGTCGCGTTCGTTGTGGGGCAGTTCGGCGAGCACTTCGAACGCATGCAGGAACGGGCTCCGGACGAGGTTGTCCGCGGTCAGGTACTCTTCCGCGCCATCGAGTCGATTGAGGCTCAGACTGTCAGCGACAACATCGATCAGCCCGGCCCGTACGACGGCCGGGTCCGGGTCGTAAACATACCGACCGAGCGGTGCGACCGTGGCGACGGCATCCAGCGGATGTCCCGCGATCGTCTCACCCGACGGCAACGCGGTCGCGCGGAACGGCTGTCGTCCCGCCAGGTCTCCGAACCAGACCGTGGCCTCCTTGCATTCACCGTGCAGGCTGATCAATTCGATCTCGGTGTCGGGGAACTTGCCGCCGAAGTTCGTGGCCGGGCCGACCTTGATCGCCCCGCCGCGGCAGCGCGACATCAGCGCCACCAACTCGGCCGGATTCGGGGCGTAGTCCTCAATCCGCGAGGCCTTCCCTTCCGAGCCCGACCGGCGGTCCGGATCGATGTGAACCAGTCCACCCATCGCTCCCAGTTTCAGGACATCCGCACAGCGTGATTCGATGCGGGACGCGACGCCGTAGGCTTCCGCATTCCATTGTGTCCGCAGACAGGCCGCGGGATTGAGATCCACGGCGGTCACCGCGCACCGCTCGGCGAGTGCGATGGCATCCCCGCCGATTCCACAGCACAGATCCCACACCGCATCGTCAAACCGCTTCGCCTTGTGATGCGCCACCGGTTCGGAAGTGGACTGCTCCAACCCGCGGCGATCGAACCACATCGACGGTGCCCGCGTGAACTTGGTCTTGGCCCTCTTGCGC
>JANMLE010001321.1:0-1749 GCA_031372385.1 Planctomycetota bacterium
AGCGGCGAAGTCCGGTCGGCAGTGCAGGCCGCGATCGGCTGGTTGCTGGACTTGCAGAACGCCGACGGGGGATGGCCGACGTTTTGTCGTGGCTGGGGGACGCTGCCGTTTGACCGCAGCACGCCGGACCTGACCGCTCACACGCTGCGCGCGATTCGTGCCTGGCAGACGCACTGCAACCCGTCATCGAGCGAGCCGTTGCTGGCTCGTCGCGCGGATCGAGCGGTGACATCGGGATTCGCGTTCCTCGCCAAGACTCAGCGCGCGGACGGGGCGTGGCTGCCGCTCTGGTTTGGAAACCAGTTTGCCGTCGATGAAGAGAATCCGACATACGGCGTTTCCAAGGGGCTGGCCGCATATCGCGACTGGAACCGGCTCGACGACGCGGCGGCTCAACGGGCCGTTCAATGGCTGCTGTCGGCACAAAACGGTGACGGGGGCTGGGGCGGAAACGTCGAGACTCCGTCGTCGGTCGAGGAGTCCTCGCTGGCGGTCGAGGTTCTGCTGTCGGTAACGTCTGCCGCAGAGGCTTGCCGGCGCGGATTGGACTGGCTCTTGGAACGTGTTTCGGATGATTCGTTTCGACAGCCCGCACCGATCGGCCTGTACTTCGCGAAACTCTGGTATTTCGAACGGCTTTATCCCATGATCTTCGCCGTGTCGGCCCTGGCCAGATCGCTGGAATGTGTCGACCGACTTGTCGATTCGCCGCCGGTCGACTCCAATAAGCCCACCGAACCCCGCCCTGCCCTGACTTCATAAACTGCCCGCCTGTCATTGATGTGTCCCCCGTCGGTTTTCCAACCCGGTTTTCGAGTTGGACGTCAAGGAATTCCTGTTCATGATCGCACCGACCCAATCTGAAATGGACCACGGTCCGACGACCGCAGGACCGGAAGCCGACGCAGATCAGACTGCCGCGCCGGAGTCTGAGGCTCCCGAAGACAAGCCCCGTCGCCGCAGCACGTCGCACCTGAAACTGGTTCCCGAAACGCTCGAACTGCGCGAACACATCAAGGCGTCGGCCGAGCAGTACGCGCGGCAACTCGACCGCAGCCGGCCCTTCAACAAGTCGGAACTGGAATCGCATGGTCGCAAGCTGCTGGAGCAACTCGGGCAACCCGAAAAGTTCCTCGGCTTTGCGATGGTGCTGGTCGGAAATTTCTTCTGGAAGCAGCAGTTCCTGGCGATCCCGTTCGAACGACGTCTGCTGTTGCTGCCGCACTGTCTGAAGCACGCGGACGGCTGTCCGGCGGACTACGACGAGTTCGGTCTCGACTGTGAAAAATGCGGGGCCTGCTCGATCGCCGACTACAAGGTGCGGGCGGAGCAACTGGGCTACAAAGTGCTCGTCGCCGAAGGCTCGCCAATCGTGCTGAAGATCATCGTCTCGGGGCACGTCGACGGGATTTTGGGAGTCGCCTGCCTGAACGTGTTGGAGAAGGCGATCGACAAAATCCTGCTGGCGGGCGTGCCGTCGTACGCCATCCCGCTGCATTCGGGTGACTGCAAGAACACGAAGCTCGATGAAGCCTGGGTCTGGGATTGCCTGGAGAAGTATGAGCCGCTGACGGAAAACCGCACGTCGGGATACATCCCGATGATGCGGGTGTCGAATCAGATGTTTGAAGAGCAGTTCGATGAACTGCTCCCCGCCGCACGCAGTGGTTTGGGGACGGCGGACAAGCTGCTGGCCGAAACGGAATCGATCGCGCGCGACTGGCTGATTCAGGGTGGCAAGCGGTTCCG
>JANMLE010000226.1:0-2518 GCA_031372385.1 Planctomycetota bacterium
CAGTCCATCCCGCAAGAAACCGCTTCGAGACTGACCCATCGATTCCACCGAGTCCGTAGCCACGCTCGCCGGAGCGTGGGAACATACCACTGTGAGGCGACCCATGCTGATTCGTTCCAGTCTGTCACTGTTCCTGGTCCTGTGCGCGGTCCCGCGGTTGCAGGCCGTCGAGCCGAAGATTCTCACCGGACATGCCGACCCGGCCTATGCCGCCGTCTACACGCCCGACGGAACGAAGCTCGTCACCGGCAGCTTTGACAAGACGCTGCGGCTGTGGGATCTGAACTCGTCCACCACGCTCCGTTCGATGAGCGGTCACACCGGGCTGGTGCTGAGTGTCGCCATTTCGAAGGATGGCAGCCGGTTGGTGAGCGGATCGCTCGACAACTCGATCCGGCTGTGGGACGTCCCCGTCGCCAAGCCGTCGATCATGCATCAGGCCAATGCGGGGGCGACGAATCTCGCGCTGAATGTCGACGGCACGCAGTGGCTGACCGGTGGCGCGGACAAGGTGCTGCAGATCTGGAACGCCGCCGACCGGCAACTCGTCAAAGAGATCGGCCCGCTGCCGCATCCGATCGTGCGCGTCGCCTTCCGAACTGACAAAGCGCAAATCGCCGCCGCCGATACGGCCGGGTTTGTCCGGCTGTTCAATCCGGTGGACGGTGTCTCGATGGGAATCATCGGGGCGCACGCGGCCGAGATCACCGGACTGGCCTATCCCGTCAACAACGCGTGGGTCATGACCTCGGGAGCCGACGGTCTGGTGAAGCGCTGGCCCGTGCAAGTCGTGCCGACCAAGACCGCGGCCGGTCACGAGCAGCCGATCCTGGCGCTGCGCGTCAGCCCCAACAACGCGATGGTCGCCACTGGTTCGGCCGACAAATCCTGCCGATTGTGGAACTATGCCAACCAGCAACCGCTGCGCAATCTCGACGGCCACGGCGGCGCAGTGCGCGCCCTGTCCTTTCAGGTCGACTCCGCGCGGCTTGTCACCGGGTGCGAAGACAAGATCGCCCGGTTGTTCGACGTGAACACCGGGATGCTCGTCAAGGCTTATCCGGAACAGGCCGCCCCCATCACCGCGGTGGCCATTCATCCCAACAACCAGGAAGTCGCCATCGCCGATGCCAGCGGCGCGATCAAGATTTGGAAGGCGGTCGAAGGGACCGAGGTCCGCACGCTGGCCGGACACGCCGGCGGCACGTTCGCCCTGGCGTATGCGCCCAATCAGACGCATTTGATTTCCGGTGGGGCGGACAAGAAGGTTCGCGTCTGGAACGCGGCCGATGGCAGCCAGGTTCGCGAACTCGATGCGGTCGACGCGGTGCGTGCCGTCGCGGTCTCGTGGGACAACGTGCGCATCGCCGCCGGGTGCGATGACAAGAACATCCGCGTCTGGAACGTGGCCGACGGCGTCCTGTTCGCCACGTACACCGGACACACCGACAAGATCTCGGCGCTGGAATACAGCCGCGACAATCTGAAGCTGCTGTCTGGCAGTCTAGACGGCACGGTGCGCGGTTGGAACGTGGTGATCGGACGCCAGACGCAACATTACATCGCGGCCGGTGGTGGCGCGATCAACGGGGTCGGCCTGTCGACCGACAACCTGAACTTCGTCCATGCCGGTGCCGACAAGTCGCTGTCCTGGGAAACGCTCGGCATCCAACTGCTCCATGTCGCGGATGAGAAGCGGGTCAACGCGCTGGCCATTCATCCCAACGCGGCCCAGCACTTCACCGCGGGCGAAGACGGCGTCATCAAGAATTGGGACGCGACCGGTGGCACATTGGTGCGCGAGTTCAAGGGGCACCAGGGTCCGGCCCGTTCGGTCGCCATCAATCCCAATCTTCAGCAGATTGCGACCGGCGGCAGCGACAAGAAGCTGAAGCTGTGGAACATCAACGACCCGGCGAAGCCGCAGTACGACATCGTGACTCCGGCGGAAGTGGTGCAGATCGCGTACAGCCCCGACCAGAAGAAACTCGTCGTCGCCGGCAGCGACCATCTCGTGCGCGGTTACGACCCGACCCCGCCCGCTCCCGTCCCCGCGGTCCCGCCGTCACAGGAGCCGGCCCAGATCACCGACGGCCATCCCGCCAGCATCACCAGTCTGGCGTTCGCCCCCGACAACCGCACGGCCGTCAGCGCGGCCGCCGATGGTTCGGTCCGCGCCTGGTCGATCGCCTCGGCCGGAGCCACGCTGGTCCTGAGCGGCCATCAGTCGCAGGTCTACGGAGTCGCCTTCCATCCGACGCTGCCGCTGATCGCCTCGGCGTCGAACGACAAGACCGTCAAGGTCTGGGACTATGAAAAGAACCAGAACCTCCGCACGTTCGCCGCGCAGGGGGGCGCGATCTACGCCCTGTCATTCACGCCCGACGGCAACTTCATCGTGACCGCCGGGGGCGACAAGACCATCCGTGTCTACAAGCAGGACGACGGGACGCAGGTTCGGCAGTACACCGGCCCGACGGACGCGATCTATTCGATCGCCCTCAGCCCCAACGGCCAG
>JANMLE010000233.1:0-3854 GCA_031372385.1 Planctomycetota bacterium
ATCGCCACCACCAGAGCCGCGTTCCCGTCCGAACGCCGCGCCCCGCCCCATCACCAACCCACCGGTTCCGCGAACCAAACAGGCCCGACTCTGCCACAACCCCACCGCCGAATCCCAAACCGACACCGCCGGCATGCTCGAAGTACGCGCTCGCGCACGATACAAAAAAACCAACGAGGGCTGCTTGTTTAAGGACTTGTAGTACGAAGCAGCCTTGCGGCTGCAACCAAGGAGTCAGAAGCGGAACCACAGATTTCACGGCGCGGCCACTGGCCGCAACCAAAGGATTTGGACAAACAAATGGGGACATTAAAATGACAGCTCCTTCGCGGCCATCGCCGTCTTCCGTCATGTTTCTGTCCACAATCTTTCTGTCAACCGTGTCTTTTTTGGCGGGGCCAGATTCTGTTTCGACATCCGGGCATTCTTCGCGTGCCGCGCAAAATCAAAACGTCAGTAGTACAGATGTCACAGATCAGACGAAGACCAAATCCATTCTTCTCTTCCCGCTTCATCTGTGAAAACGGTGGACTCACTGCCGCCTCTTCGCCGGGGTCACCGGCAGGTTCCGAAATGCGCGCAGCACGACTAGAAGTTGAAGAATAGTAGTCCGATTCAACCGTCCTGCTTTCCCCGCGTGAGGTAGTGCGTCACCCTGACGAAGGGCCACAACCGCTCACAAGACCACTTTTCAAAAAATGGAATTGTTGATGGTCACTGCGTGCCCGCGGACCTCGCTGGAACTGCCCCAGCGGGCCGCCCGTGCCACGGCTTGTTCCACAGGCGGCGCGGTCACTCGCGCGTCAGGGCTTCGTCGAGGTTCAGGATCGCCAGGCAGACGGCCGAAAGGGCGGCGTGCTCGGTGGGGTTGAGGGCTTCGTCGCGTTTCGAGGCTCCGACCGACAGCAGCGCCTTGGCGGCATCCGGGTTCGCCTGGTAGATCGCCGCCTGCCGTTCGTAGGCGCGACGCAGGGCCTTCAGGTCGGACTCGGTGACTGGGCGGCCGACCACGCGGCGGAAGGCGTCCGTCAGGCGGCCGTCAAGACTGGCCTGCGACTTCAGGCATTGTTCCGCGAGGACGCGCGCCGCTTCGACCCAGGTGGGATCGTTGAGCGTCGTCAGCGCATGCAGCGGCGTGCTGGTGGCCGACGAACGGACGCGGCAGGTTTGGCGATTGGAGGCGTCGAACATGTTGGCCGGGATGACCGTGCGACGCCAAAAGGTGTACAGGCTGCGCCGATACAGGTCGCTGCCGGTGGATTGTGGGTAGGTGAAGTCGCGCTCCTTCGTGATCGCGAGCGCTTCCCAGACGGCATCGGGTTGATACGGATAGACCGGGACGCCACCGATCCGCGTGTCGAGCAAACCCGATGTCGCCAGCGCCCAGTCGCGCAGCAGCAGCGACGGCATGCGGAACCGGCTGGCGCGGGCGAACAGCCGGTTCTCGGCGTCCTTCGCGCGCAGCTCCTTGGTCACCCGGCTGGATTGACGGTACGTGGCACTCATCACGATCAGCTTGTGCAGCGACTTCATGCTCCAGGCCCGCTCGCGGAATTCGACCGCCAGCCAGTCGAGCAGCGGGCCGTGGATCGGGTACTCGCTCTGCACGCCGAAGTCTTCGGCCGTCTTGATGATCCCGGTGCCGAAGTAGTGTTGCCAGATCCGGTTGACTTGGACGCGCGCCGTCAGCGGATGCTCGGGCATCACCAACCACTGCGCGAAGCCGAGTCGGTTGGGCGGGGCTCCGGCAGGCAGCGGCGGCAGGAACGCGGGCGTGGAGAACGAGACCTTTTCCTTCGGCTTGAGGTACTCGCCGCGTTCCAGGATCGACGTTTCGCGCGGCTTCTCGTCGCTCATGATCATCACGCGCGGCAGCTTGTCCGCCTTGTATGCGGCGAGTTGCTTGCGGATCGCTTCGGCCTTTCCCAGCACGGGGAGTTTGGCGGCCAGCGTCGGACGGATCTTCTCGTCGAAGTGCTTGCGCAGGTCGGTGTCAACCGACTTCTTTTCGGCGTCGGTCCGTTCACCTTCCGGCTTGCGGAGGATTACGGCGAGTGGCTCGGGCAGTCCCTTGCCTTCCGCGGGTTTTCCATCCGCAAACAGTCCGGTGCGCCAGCCTTCAAACGTGGCGTTTGCCACCGACGCGGCTTCGGCCTCGGCGGACTTGATGTCGCTGTCGTACTGCGCGATCTGCTTGGTGTTCTCTTCCGACGGCACTTCGAGGAACGGGGCCGCCACACGGATCTTGGACGAGAAAAACTGCGGAGTGCCGCTCTCCGGCAGGCGGTTGAAGGCGTCGAGCAACCCGTAATAGTCGCGCGTCGTGATCGGATCGTACTTGTGGTCGTGGCACTGGGCACACGCCATCGTCAGGCCGAGCCACGTCGTGGCGGTGGTGTCGATGCGGTCGAACAGGATCACAAACCGCTGCTCTTCCGCGATCGCTCCCCCTTCGCCGTTCAGCAGGTGATTGCGGTTGAAACCGCTGGCGATCTTTTGATCGTTGGTCGCGTTCGGCAACAAGTCGCCCGCCAGTTGCCAGACCGTGAATTGATCGAACGGCAGATCGTCGTTGATCGCCTTGACGACCCAATCGCGCCAGATCCATTGCCACGTGTCGCCGTCCTGTTGAAAGCCGTTGCTGTCGGCGTAGCGCGCGGCGTCGAGCCACGGCAGCGCCATCCGTTCGCCGTAATGCCGGCTGGCGAGCAACCGGTCGACCAGCTTCTCATAGGCCCGCTCATCCTTGTCCACGAGGAAGGCATCGACCTCCTGCGGTGTCGGCCGCAGACCGGTCAGGTCGATCGAGAGCCGCTTGATGAGCGTCGCGCGGTCGGCTTCGGGTGACGGCGCGAGCTTCTCACTTTCCAGCCGCGCGAGCACAAACCGGTCGATCGGATTGCGCACCCACTCCGCGCGCTGGACTGCGGGCTCGGCCGGTCGCGTCGGCGCGACAAACGCCCAGTGCGCCTGATAGTTGGCGCCGTCGGCGATCCAACGTTCCAGCAACTTCTTCTGCTCGGGCGACAGCCTCCGGTTCGACTTCGGCGGCGGCATCATCTGCTCGGGGTCGTCGGAAAGGATGCGGGCGACCAGCGAACTCTTGGCGACATCACCCGGCGTGATGGCTCCGACCTTGACCGCCACATCTCGCTGGTCTAGCCGCAGTTCCGCCTGACGTTTGTTCGCATCCTGTCCGTGACAGTAGAAGCAGTTCTCGGACAGGATCGGCCGGATGTCGCGGTTGAAGTCGATCACCTGCGCCTGCACGCGGGTCGCTGCGACTGTCAGCAAGAGCACAGCGATCAAAGCCCGTCTAACGAGGCATGACATGGAATCGTGTTCGATCATCGAGAGCACCTGTCGGCAGACGTGGCGTCTGCATGGTATTCGGGAGGGGGTATCAGGGGAGGCAACATGCGGGGCGAGATTCAGGAGATTTACCACGAAATACACGAAACACACGAAAGGAAGAAGCAGATTCGAACCCGCTCCAGTCCGAGGACGGGACGACACAGTGTTGCGGATCACGGCCCGATGACATGTGAAGCAGCGTCTTCCCTTTCGTGTATTTCGTGTATTTCGTGGTTCATGTCTTGAACAATGCCGGGACCAGCACGCCATCGATTCACGCTTGTTGCAGGCCTGCGATCACCGTTTCCAGATACTCGCGAGCCCGGCGGGCGAGGGCGTCGATGTCTTCCGGCTTCGTGGGGCGCGGGACCAATGGTGCGAAAATGTTTTCGTAGGCGAGCGGCATTGTCAGTCCGGTAAAGGCGACGGGCTCCAGCAGCTTGTAGTGGTCGATCTCACCGAAGCCGGGGCCACAGTCCTGGTCCTTGGGCCAGTTGCGA
>JANMLE010000253.1:0-2539 GCA_031372385.1 Planctomycetota bacterium
AAGCCACCACCACCGGCACCCAGCGTTCGATTCCGGTAAACAGAATGACGTGAACCGGAGTGATGCAGCCGGCGATCACCAGAAAGATTCCAGCCACATCGATCCGCAGCATCAGCTCGCGGTGCGGGCCGGGCCAGCACATGTGGTAGATGCTGCTGACAACGAGCATCTGCACACAGACGTACGCCATCACGGCCAGGCTGATCATCCGCAGCCGGTCGCCCCGGCCGCGGTGAACCAACAGGATGGCGAGCGCGGTGAAGACACACGCGCCGACCACATGGCTGAGTGAACTGAACGGTTCACGGATGCCGGGGATGGGAAAGGTCGAGATGTCGCACATGGGGCCTCCGGTTTCGCGTCAAACGAGTTCGACGGCAGAACCGAACTTCAACTCGCGGGACGGTGGTATGCGAAATCGGGGATTTCTGACAGGCCAGAATCGCGAAGCGGATGGATCAGATTGCGGACCGAACGATGAATCTTACGCAGCCGGAGAATGGCTCGCGGGAAACCTCACGCAATGAACAGGTGGACGGTCCGCCAATCGCGTCGACGCAACCGGAACTTCGTGACGGTGGGGAGGTGGCTTCGTCATTTGTCATTTGTCGTTGGCCAATAGCCAATCAAGAAGCTCGCGCGAGTCCACGAATCGGGCATGTGATATGCCGTCGGTTCAGCGCGCCATCCGCAGTCGGACGCGCTCTTCCAAATGGGCAGCGACTTCTTCCAGCGTCATCGGCGTCGTGTCGATCACGACGGCGTCGGCGGCGGGCTTCAGTGGAGAACAACTCCGCGATTCGTCGCGTTCGTCGCGGACTTCCTGCTGGACCAGCAACTCTTCCAGCGAGACGCTATCTCCCTTGCCGAGCAGTTCACTCTGCCTGCGGCGCGCCCGCTCATCGGGTGACGCGGTCAGGAAGAACTTGCACTCTGCGTTGGCGAACACGACCGTTCCCTGGTCGCGTCCCTCAGTGACGAGATTCACGCCCCGTGCGGCGGCGCGCTGCAGTTCCACCAGCCGCCGCCGGACTTGTTCGTTGGCCGCGACCAGTGACGCCGTCTGAGTCACCTCCTGGCCGCGAATCGCCTCGGTCACGTCGAGCCCGTCCAGGACCAACCGGTTGTTAACGAACACAATGTCCAGCCCGGCCGGAACCCGTCCCACCGCGTCGGCATCGGCCAGATCCACCGCGCGTTGGAGACAGACATGCGCGACCGCCCGGTACATCGCTCCCGTGTTCAGAAACTCGAAGCCCAGGCGGCTGGCGAGCAGCCGCGCCACAGTGCTCTTGCCGGTCCCGGCCGGTCCGTCGATGGTCACAATCATGGAAGTCAGTCTTGAGGAGGGACGGGCACGCCGGTCATCAGCCGTTGGAGAGCTCACGTGGAGCACGATTTCATCGTGCTCGAAACCCGATAAAATAGGGGCACGTTGGAAACGTGTACCACGTTGATCATCAGGCTGTCAGCCCATCAGTTCCGGGATCGGTTTGCCGTGATCGACGATCGGGGTGGGACGACCGTTGAAGTCGCGGATCAGGGTCGTGGCCGAGTCGATTCCCATGTGGTGATAGATCGTCGCCAAGAAGTCGCCGGGGCCGCAGATCCGTTCGATCGAGTCTTCGCCGCGCTTGTCGGTGCCGCCGATGAATTGGCCGTGGTCGATGCCGCCGCCCGCCCAGATGTTGGAGAACGCCCGCGGCCAGTGATCGCGTCCGGGTTGCATCGTGCCGGCGGGAGCACTCGCGTCGCCGGCCCCTGTGCTCGCCGCGTAGCTGATCTTCGGAGTCCGACCGAACTCACCCGTGACGACAACCAGCACGCGCTGGTCGAGTCCCCGCTCACAGATGTCTTCGATCAACGCGGAGACCGCCTGATCGTAGGCGGCCGAGCGGAACTTCATCGCGTCGAAGACGTGATGGTTGACGGCGTGATCGTCCCAGTTGTTCACCCGTCCGCAGAGCGGCCCGGCGAGGCTGGTCGTCAGCACCTCGACCCCCGCCTCGACCAACCGCCGCGCGAGCAGCAGTTGCTGGCCCCACTGGTTGCGACCGTAACGGTCGCGGACCCGCGGGTCTTCGCGGTTCAGGTCGAAGGCGTCCTTGGTCTTGGGATTGGTCAGCAGTGTCATCGCCTGTGTTTCGAATTCGTCGAGCGCCGCCAGTTCCCGCCGCTGATCGAAGGCGCGTTCGAGCGTGTCGAGGTTTTGTCGCAGCGTCGAACGGCGGCCGAGACGACTGACTTCATTCGTGTCGGTGAGACCGATGTTCGGCACCGAGAACGTCGGAAGGTCGGGATTCCCCGAGACAACAAACGGCGAATACGCATCGCCGAGATACGCCGGCCCGTTGTATTCGAGCGGCGGATTGATGCCGACATACGCGGGGAGCGGATTCTGGCGCGGCCCCTGCAGCGATCGGACGTAGTTGGTCACCGACATCCAGTCGGGCAGTCGGGGCTTCGGCTTGTCGCGCGTGTCGGGATCACCCGAGAGCAATTGCATCGAACCGGCGGGATGGCCGCCCGCGTTCTGCCG
>JANMLE010000315.1:0-1495 GCA_031372385.1 Planctomycetota bacterium
TCGTCGCCAACGACAAGCCACCCTTGTGATCCTCGTCGTTGTGACACCGGACGCAGTGCCGCTCCAGTATCGGCGCGACGCCGTCGCGAAACACGGACTTGGCTGGCACAGGATCGGCCGCGATGACCGGGGACGCGAGCAGCCCAAACCAGGCGACGAACAACAGCGCCGAGAATCGGGATCGGGGAACTTCATTCATCAGACAGACTCCATGACATCACGCGACTGGCATCCACGCACCCGCTCACACCAACCAACGCGACACTGCCGCAGCCATCAGTGAGAGTTTCTTCCGCGGGAGACTTGGTGATGCCAGCGTGAGGTATAACGGGACACTGCCGCAGCCATTCGATAGGATGGGTCGCGCTGCCGCAAGTGACTCACTCATTGAACTGTGGTTTCCACTCCCATGACCGCTCCCGAGACTGACGATCGCATTGTCCGTTTGGAAACCGCTGTGGCTCACCTGCAGCACGATCTGGAGCAGATGCACCAGGCGCTGGTCAGCCTGCATGCGGAACTCAAGGGGAGCCGTGACCAGTTGTCGCGGTTCGAACGCCGGCTGCAACAACTGGCCGAACCGCCGGAACTCCGCGATCCGGGCGACGAGCGGCCACCGCATTATTAGCGGCTGTGCATTGTCTACTTCCGAGAGTTGCACGGTGTGTCGCAACGCGCGCGGTGTCTCCCTGCCACGGCTCGGGTATCACGGCTTCGCCTTCGCGCTCCATTTGATTCGCGCGGACCAAAACGGGGTCCGCGCGAATCAAAAGGAGCGCGAATGAGGCGGCTGTCGAACTGGGGCGCACACCTGACGTGACACTCGTCCGACTGCGGCCATCAAGACTGCGGCCCTCTCCGGCAGCCCAACGATCGTAGCAACAGTGCCCGAACTGGAATGAACGGACTACGGTCGCTGCGCGGCGCGCAACTCTCGGACGTTGTTGCGGCACAGCCCCTGAGAATCCGTCGCGTCCGTCATTGGACTCATCGAGTCAAGTTTTGTGGCCGAATTGCAGAGCGACTCGGCCACGGTCCGCGGCGTTCTGATTTCCCCGGAACGACGTTTCCCACATTCCAGACCCAATTTGGCCGGACACAACTTCGGCCGACACAACTCCGGGAAAGTCGGCCCGGCGGCTGACAAACGGGGCTGGCTGACTTCTCCGGCGCGCGCTTGTCTGCTATCGTCTGCCACTCAATCTTCCGGCCGCCGACCCGCCGTGCGGCCAACTGACCTGAATCTGGACGGAAACGGTGTTGTCATGAAAGTGAAGTTCACTACCAAGCAGAAGCGCGATCGTCGGTGGAAAATCAAGCGACGAAAACTGCGACGTCAAAAGACGGGTCTCTGAGAGGATGTCCGGGAAGCCGCCATCACGAGGGGGTCGGGAGTCTTTTTCATGCCGCATTGCCGTGATTGTGGCCATTTTCAGCGACGTCGTGCGGCATGTAATAGACTCCCGATCCCAGCTCGGCTAGCCGCTGGGTACGG
>JANMLE010001343.1:0-1910 GCA_031372385.1 Planctomycetota bacterium
GCGCGGCGGGAAATCGTTGATTGAACGGGTGGCCGCCGAGGCGACGATGCCCGTCATCAAACATTTTGACGGCATTTGCCATGTCTACGTGGACCAGTCCGCGGACCCGGAAATGGCTCTGCGAATCCTGCAAAACAGCAAATGTCAGCGGCCGGGGGTTTGCAATGCCGCCGAATGCCTGCTGGTCCATGCGGCGATTGCCGAGACATTTCTGCCGCTCGCCGGGCAAATGCTGAAGGCTCAGGGAGTCGCGGTTCGCGGCTGTGAGCGAACTCGGCGCTGGATTCCGTGGGCCACCGCCGCCAGCGAGAATGACTATCGCACGGAGTATCTCGATCTGATTCTGTCGGCCCGCGTTGTTGACAGCCTCGACGAAGCGATCGAGCACATCGACCGCTACGGGTCGCATCACACCGAGACCATCGTCACCAATGATCTCGCCGCAGCCGAGCGGTTTCTCGCGGAAGTGGATTCGGCCGCCGTCATGATCAACGCCAGTACCCGTTTCAATGACGGCGGCGAGTTTGGATTGGGTGCCGAGATTGGGATCAGCACCGACAAGTTTCACGCCCGTGGCCCGTGTGGCCTGCGCGAAATGACCAGCTACAAATGGGTCGCCAGGGGAAGCGGACAAATCAGGGAATGACCGTGGGCGAATGACAGCCGCACTGACAAATCACGACCTCAATGAGAGGTGCCAGGGATGGGCGAAATTCTCAGCCATGCCGAGGTGGAAGCGATCCTCTCCGCCATCGAGCCGTCACGACCGGAACCGCGACCGACTTCCTCCGCGGCATCCACCGCCGATCCCATCGAGTGGGAACGCCACGATTTTCGACGCCCTGAAGTTCTGCAGGGAGCGGTGCTGAATGTCGTCCACGCTCTGCACGGTGGAATTTGTCGTCGTTGGCAGGACCGCCTGCAGAGCCTGCTCCAAGAGCCAATCGCAGTCCGCCCGGTCGGCGCGTGCCAGTCGACCAGTGCGGAATTTCTCGCCTCGATCACGACGCCACACGTGACGTGCCAGATTGGCCATGCCAGCACCACCGCCGAATCGCTGCTCGTCTGGAGTGCCGATCTCGTTCAATTGCTGATTGCCCGAATGCTGGGAAGCACCAACGTTCACGGATCGGAATCGACCGTTCACCCGCTGACAACCATCGAGCTTCGGCTACTGACCCGATTGAACGACGCGGTGTTGAGTGAACTGGCCACACTGCTGGACGATCCATTGCGCGTCACGGCCGTGATACAGGATCCCGCGGCTGCTCCAGAGCGCATCGCGCAGTTTCCTTCGATCTGGTTCAGCTTTGAAGTGGGTGGTTGTGACACCAGTGGATTGATTCACCTGGGAATTCCCCGAGAGTCGTTGAGTTCGCCCGGCAACCCGGCGGAACAGCAGTCGTCGAACTCCCCGGATGCGATCCCAGTCGGAATCCAGCAGGTCGCAGTCCAAGTGTCAGCCACCTTGGCGTCACTGAGGATCAGGACGTCCGAACTTGCCGCCTTGCAGGTGGGCGACATCGTGATGACGGATTTGTCTCCCCGTGAAACCGTGTCGCTGCAACTGGACGGGCGGAATCTGTGCCAGGCAACGATCGGAACGCATCTGGGACGAAAGGCGCTGCGCCTGGCCGAGTCTCCACAGCGTGCGGGGAATTGAGACCGGAGGCCGGAGGCTGGGATCAGAATTCGGACTTCCTGCATCCAGTCTTCGTCCTCGCGACTCTGGTCTCCAGCCCATTGTGGTGCCAACTCCTTGACGGAAAGCCGGTTCCGGGCTAATACTATTCGCCCGTGTCCAGTGTCTTGGCCGACAACATTCCTGAACGGTATGAGCACCGCATCTGGGAAGTGGGGCCGCTTTCTACCTGAGTTTCCGGGAGTTGCCAGCAATCGAAACAACGCAT
>JANMLE010000358.1:0-4012 GCA_031372385.1 Planctomycetota bacterium
TCCGCCGACGGGACCGTCGAGGAGAAGGGGTGTTGACGTATGGTGACGTTCGTTGCCGCATGTCCCGTCGGCGGAGCGACGGGACTACAGTAGGGGCGTCACGATTGAACCGTTGATGTCAGAGGAAGTCGGCGACCACCCGGTCGGCGACGAAGCGGCCTTCCCGAGTTAACCGGATATTGGACGCGGTCTCTTCCAGCCATCCGCGGCCGATGTTGTCGGCAATGGCTTGAGCGGCGATGTCATCCAGGTCGAAGCCGCTTCGTTCGCGGAATTCGGCGCGGGCGATGCCGTCGCAACGGCGCAGGCCGAGGAACAGCAGTTCGCGTGCGCGATGCCGGGGTTCCAATTCTTCGGCGTCCGCGACGGGTGACTCGCCGCGTTCAATCCGAGCGAGCCAACCGAGGACGCTGCGAATGTTGGTCTCGCGGCGGCCATTGAGATAGCGGGCGGCACCGGGACCGAAGGCCCAGTACTCGGACCCCGCCCAATAGACCTCGTTGTGTCGGCAGCGAAAGCCCGGCTTCGCGAAGTTGGAGATCTCGTAATGCTCGAATCCGGCGGCCGACAGTGCGTCCATTGCGAGTGCGTACTGGTCGCGCTCCAACTCCTCGTCGATCGGAGTCAGTTCGCCCCGATCGCGCCGCGTGCCGAACGCCGTGCCCGCTTCCCAGGTGAGACCATACGTCGACAGATGCTCCGGCCCGAGGTCGATCGCCCGCGTCAATGTTTCCCGCCAATCATCGAGCGACTGTCCCGGCACGCCGAAGATCAGGTCCAGAGAAACATTGTCGAACCGCCGCCGCAGTCGACGCATCACGTCGGCGATGTCGTCCGGCGTGTGATCGCGTTCCAGCAGCGCGAGAGCCCGCGGCGAGAACGATTGCACTCCCAGACTGATGCGGTTGACCCCCGCATCCGCCAGCACGTCGATCTTCTCGTCGGTCAGATCGAGCGGGTTCGCTTCCACGCTGACTTCAGCTCCGGGCGCGAAACGAAAGTGGGACGACAGACTTCGAAAGAGTTCTCGCAGTTGTTCGCACGACGGATGAGTCGGCGTGCCGCCACCCAGGAAGAGCGTGTCGAGTTCCGCCGCGCCGTGTCCCACCGCGCGGTCGTCCATCGCGTCGTCGTCCCGCAGGTCGGCGGTAACGGGCGAAGGCAGCGCGGTCTTCAGTTCCCGATCGAGCGCGCGCAGATAGTCGCCGATCAGATCATCGCGGCCGGCAATCAGCGTGAAGTCGCAATAGCCGCAACGGTGGGCACAAAACGGAACATGAACGTAGGCGGAGCGTGGCATCGCGGTTGAGCAGTTGAGTGGAGAGTCGGCGAGTCCCACAGGACGGTGGGAGAGTCTACCAACGATTGGGTGGTGGATCAGTTTGGCGATATTCTTCGAGATTGAATCGGTCCAAACTGACGCACTACCGACTCCCGCCGCTGCTTGCCCGTGTGGTGGTCATCGGGTATGGTTCTGCCTGCCTAGCCGTCGCCCGCCAGACAGCCCGCCAGATGCAAATCGATCCCGACACGAGGATGCCCACCATGATGATTCGGTTGGTCTGTTTCTGCCTGCTTTCACTGACGTCCGCCAGCCTGCTCGCCCAGTCCCAGCCCGATCCGCTGGACTGGCCATACTGGCGCGGTCCCGAGATGAACGGGATCTCACGCGAGAAGGGGCTTCCCGACACCTGGTCACCCGAAGGTGAGAACGTGATTTGGAAGAGTGCCGAGCTGGGCACTCGGTCCACGCCGATCGTGATGAACGGCAAGTTTTACACGCTGGTGCGGCACAACCCCGGCACGAAAGAGGAGGCCGAAAAGGTTGTCTGTGTCGACGCCGCGACCGGTGAGAAGAAGTGGGAAAACGTCTTCAACGTCTTCCTGTCCGATGTCCCGGACACCCGCGTCGGTTGGTCGAGCGTCGTCGGTGACCCCGCGACCGGCCACGTCTTTGCGCAGGGCGTCTGTGGCTACTTCCAGTGTCTCGACGGCAAGACCGGCAAGACGATCTGGTCACATTCGATGAGCGAGGAATATGGCCTGCTGAGCACCTACGGCGGCCGGACCAACTTCCCGATCATTCACGATAATCTCGTGATCGTCAGCGGTGTGGTCATTGGCTGGGGTGAAATGGCCAAGCCCGCGTATCGCATCATCGCGTTCGACAAGCGCAACGGTCAGTCCGTCTGGTTTCAAAGCACGCGTCCGTTCCCGGAAGACACAACCTACAGCGCGCCCGCAATTGCGGTGATCGACGGTCAGGCGCAACTGGTCGTGGGGAGCGGCGACGGCAGCGTCTACGGCTTTCAGCCGCGCACGGGCAAGCATCTCTGGAACTACGACGTGTCGCTGCGCGGGATCAACTCGGGCATCACGTTTGCCGGCAAGATCGTTCTCGGCGGCCACAGCGAAGAAAACCTGGACGACACCGCGATGGGAGCCCTGTTCGCCACTGACGCTTCCAAGACGGGCAACATCACCAAGACCGGTGAAGTCTGGCGGGCCAAGGAACAGTTCATCGGCAAGACGGGACCGCTGGTCATTGGCGAGCGAGTCTACTCGGTGGATGACGGCGGGATCTTCTACGTCAACGATCTCAAGACCGGGGCTCTGGTCGGCAAGACGAAGATCGGCACGATGGGTCGCGGCAGTCCGGTCTATGGCGACGGCAAGATCTATGTCGTCGACGGCAACGGCCGCTGGTTCATCTTCGCACCCGACGAGGAGAAGGGTGTGAAGAAGGTTCACCAGTTGCGGCTGGAGCACGGCGACGTCAACGCCTCGCCGATCATCTCGCACGGTCGCATCTACGTCACCTGCGAAACAATGATGTATTGCATCGGCGTGAAGGACGCGAAGCCCTCCGCCGATCCCATCCCCGCGCTGGCGGTCGAGACACCGCGCGACAACGACCTGAAGCCGGCCCAGGCCCTGGTGGTGCCGGTCGAATCGCTGCTGCTGCCGGTGAACAACCAACAATTCAAGGTGCTGCTGTACAACGCCAACGGCCAGTTCCTGAAGGAGGCCGCCGCAAAGGACGTGAAGTTCTCGATCCAGGGCCCCGGCAAGATCGACGAAACCGGAAAATACTTCGGTCCCAAGGGCAATGTGCATGCGGCCGTGATGGTCACAGCGGAACTCGGCGACTTGAAGAGCCAGGCCCGCATCCGCGTCATCCCGGACGTCACCGCGGACACTCCGTGGTCGTTTGATTTCAACGACGGCCTGGTTCCGGTGACGGGCGTCGGCCTGCGGTATCGTCACATTGCCATCGATCACGATTACTTCACGGCGCTGAAGAAGGACGACCCGCTCGCCGCCCGGCTGTACATCTACCTGACGACGCAGTTCACAAACGTTCCGGCTCCGAAGACGGTATTCGATGACTCGACACCGGCGCAGGGCTTCACCGGATTGAAACGCTATCTCGGCCTGATCGAAGCGATCACGACGCAGGACGAGGGAAAGGCGAAGCTGGACCCGTCGCTGAAGCGGCTGCAGGATGACGGCGTCATCGCCAAGTGGGACTGGACCGGCAATGAAAAGATTCCGACGCAACTGAGCGTCGAAAAGGGAACCCGCAAGATCACCGGCAACGGGGTGATGTGCAAGATCACGACGATCCCCAAGGGAACGAAAAGCCAGGGCTGGCTGGGGCATCCAGGTTCCAATGGGTACGTGATGCAGGCCGATTTCTACGCCAACGAGGTCGCGGCCGGAGCCGATGCCGACAAGCACTCGAAGCTGCCGGATGTCGGCGTGAACAACCAGCGTTACCGTCTGACGATGCTCGGTGCGCATCAGCAACTGAAGCTGAGTTCGTGGTTCCCGCACGACCAGAAGTCGCACGAAGTCCCGTTCGCGTGGGAGGCGGGTCAGTGGTACACGTTGAAGATGATCGTCACCGTCGAAGAGCGCGACGGCCAGAAGGTCTCGGTCTGTCGCGGCAAGGCTTGGAAGAAGGCCGACGCCGAGCCGTCCGATTGGTCCATCGAATGGACCGATTCCC
>JANMLE010000380.1:0-8051 GCA_031372385.1 Planctomycetota bacterium
GTCTTCTGCGCGTCCTTCTCCACCTTGATCATCCCGCGCCAGATGCAGCGGGCCTTGTCGCGGACGACGTCCTTGTAGAGCAGGTCGCTGCGGGTGTTCGGCGCGTTGTGGGTCTGCTGCGTGTAGTACGAGATCACCTGCTTCTCGGTCGCAAACGTCACTCCGTTCACTTCCGCTGAAGCGCCGCGACCGTCAAGAAACACTTCCTGATGAATGTGGGCCAGCTTGGCTCCCAAACCGCCGACGGTCCACTGCAAAGTAGCATCGGCTTCGACGCGACCGACCTGGTGGGCGAAGTGCCAGACCCTGTCGTTCCAGTTCTGAAGCTGCACATACCGCAGGTTCGACCGCGGTGCCAGCAGCAGTTCGACCGCGCCGACGTGCAACCCGGTCGCCGTGGTGGAGGCCGACGTGGTCTCTTCGAGCAGCGTCGCACTGGCCCCCTCTTCGAGAATGATCAGCGTGTGGCTGAAGTCGGCGGCGGCATCGGCTCCCAACCCAATCAGGCTGTACAGCGGCTCGGTGACTTCAACATTGCGCGGCACATACAGCACCGTGCCGCCCGTCCAGAACGCACCGTGCCAGGCCGAGAACCGGTCTGAATCGGGCTTCACCGCGCGCGTCATCAGATGCGGCTTGAGCACGTCACCGTGCGTCTGAATGAGGTCACTCAGATTACCGAGCAAGACTCCCTGTCGGGCCCACTTGTCGCTCAGCGTTGCGCGTGTGCAAGCACCATCCAAATGAGACACCACCCCGGCGAACTCGGCGCGATCTGCCAGCAGAGTTTCCAGCGCGGCGGCGGATGGCGCGGCCGCCGGGATCGAAAACTTCTCGGGTCGGAACGCGCGAATGTCGACCCGCTTCCACTCTTCCGGATCGAGTTCTGAAACGAGGGCTTCGCGATACGCTTCGAACGCACAGCGGCGCAGTTCGGTGGCCCATGCCGGCTCGTTGCGAGTGGACAAGAAGCACTCAAACGCGGCGGAATCAAAGGTCGCGGTCTGAACTTGAGGGGCTAGAAGCGAGGGCATCGTTTACTCGTTTGCTCGGACTCGGACTCGGATTTCGCCAACGAGATTCCTCGGCGGCGCGAGAATCATCTGTCGCGGGAGCGGATGTGACGGGAGACTTGGTGCTGATGAGCCGGACGCTCAGCCGACGCTGCCTTCCATCTGCAACTCAATCAGCCGGTTCATTTCCACGGCGTATTCCATCGGCAGCTCTTTCACGAGCGGTTCGATGAAGCCGGTCACGATCATGGCCGCCGCTTCCTGCTCGGTCATCCCGCGGCTCATCAGATACAGCAGTTGCTCTTCAGCGATCTTCGACACCGACGCCTCGTGCTCGATCGTCAGGTTGTCCTGGTTGACTTCGATGTACGGATACGTGTCGCTGCGGCTCTTGCTGTCGAGGATCAGCGCGTCGCAGACGACGTTGCTCTTGCAGTGATGCGCGTCGTGGGTGGCCTTCACCAAGCCGCGGTAACTGGCCCGGCCGCCGTCCTTCGAGATGCTCTTGGAGATCACCCGGCTGGAGGTGTGCGGGGCACAGTGAATCATCTTCGCGCCGGCGTCCTGATGCTGGCCCTTGCCGGCGAAGGCGATCGACAGCGTTTCGCCGCGGGCCCCCGGTTCCATCAGATAGATGGCCGGATACTTCATGGTCAGCTTCGAACCCAGGTTGCCATCGACCCATTCCATCAGCGAATCGCCGTAGGCCATCGCACGCTTGGTCACCAGGTTGTAGACGTTGTTCGACCAATTCTGAATCGTGGTGTACCGGCAACGGCCACCGCGTTTGACGACGATTTCAACGACGGCCGAATGCAGGCTGTCGCTGCTGTAGGTCGGGGCCGTGCAGCCCTCGACATAGTGAACCGACGCTCCCTCATCGACGATGATCAGCGTCCGTTCGAACTGGCCCATGTTCTGCGTGTTGATGCGGAAGTAGGCCTGCAGCGGGAATTCGATGTGAACCCCCTTCGGCACGTAAATGAACGAGCCGCCCGACCAGACGGCCGAATTGAGCGCCGCGAACTTGTTGTCGGCCGACGGGATGATCGTGCCGAAGTATTCGCGGACCAGGTCCGGGTAGTCGCGCACGGCCGAGTCGGTGTCGGTGAAGACCACGCCCTGCTTCGCGAGGTCTTCCTGCAAGCTGCCGTAGACCACTTCGGATTCGTACTGGGCCTTCACGCCCGCGAGGTACTTCTTCTCGGCCTCGGGGATGCCGAGCCGGTCGTAGGTCTTGCGGATGTCTTCGGGGACGTCGTCCCACGACTTCTCTTGCCCCGCCGACGCTTTCACGTAGTAGAACATGTTCTGGAAGTCGAGTTCGCTCAGGTCGCCGCCCCATGTGGGCATCGGCTTTGCGAAGAAGATGTCGAGGGCTTCGAGGCGAAATTCTCGCATCCACGCCGGCTCGCTCTTCATCTCCGAGATCTGATGCACGACATCGCGGTCGATCCCGCGACGGCTCTTGAAGACGTACTCACTCTCCGGATCGTGGAACCCGTACTGGTAATCACCCGCACCAATCGGGGCTTCGAGGACCGCTGTGTCTGTCATGATTTTCAAATCTTTCCAAATTGCGAAGGCCGACCGCCGGTTTGAACCGCCGGTTCAGCCTCGTCAAATTCAATGTTAACTCAGTTCAAGTTCAATACGGCCGGCAAGTGCGACACTAATGGGGTGCCCTGTGGTGTCCGTGCCTGGCCCGGTCCAACCACTCGCGAATCGATAGTTGAAAACCGGGGATGACATCTCCCCCATCGAGCGATTCACCGGCTGTCAAAAGACGACGCTCCGACGGACTCGTGAAAACTTCAACCGTTTCGGCGACGGGATCGAGCACCCACATCAATCGCATCCCTCCCCGGAACAGCTCGCTTCGTTTCAATTCGATCTCGGCCGTCGTGTTGCTGGAGCAGAGGACTTCGACCGCCAGATCGGGAACGATGCTTCCGATCGGATCGGTGGAAACCTGATGGTTCGGCGTTCGCTCCCAGCGAACGAACGAGACATCGGGAATGCGAATCTTGTCGGGCATCACAAATGTTTGAGCGTCGGGACCGACGACATATCCCATCGCATTGCGTTCGAGAAACGTCTCCAAAGCCCACACCAAAATCATCGCGAGACGAGACTCAAAGTACGACATGGCCTTCTCCACCAAAGTCCCTTCGAGCAGCTCGCACAGCGGATGACTGATGGCATCGGCGACGGTGGCTGTTCCTGGAGGCGGCGTCAGCAGGACTCGTTCCAGAGGCACGTTGCCGAGCCGTCCCAACAAGTCAGCCAGCGTAATCCGAGTCGAATCGCGACCGATCCGATACATGGCAGGAGCCGGCGGCGACAACACGACTGTCATGGGAATGCCCCTTTCTTTCTGTTCAACGGTTGTTTTAGTGCGACCCAACCGGAACGTTCTTTTCCTGACGGTCTTGTTCTTCGGCGGCTTCGACCGGGTGCCGTTCTCGCACGGTGGCATAGCCGTGGTTATGGAGTTCGTGGGCGAGGTCCGCATTGCCCGTTTCGACGATGCGGCCCGCCAGCATCACGTGAGTGAACTGCGGGATGTTGTATTCGAGCAGTCGCTCGTGGTGCGTGATGATGAGCGAGCCCATCTGCGGCCCGGACAGTTTGCGGAGCCCCTCGGAGACGACTCGCACCGCGTCGCTGTCCAGACCGCTGTCGGTTTCATCGAGGATCGCGAACTTCGGCTGCAACATCGCCAGTTGCAGGATTTCCATCCGCTTCTTCTCGCCGCCGGAGAAACCCTCGTTCAGGTAGCGCCGGGCGAACTCGACATCCATCCCGAGTTCTTCCATACGCTCCTTCAGTTCCTTGCGGAACTCGCGCATCGGAATCAGGCCCTCGCCTTCCTTGCGGTTCGGCGTGCGGATGTTGGTCACCGCGTGACGCAGAAAATCCGCGACCTTCACGCCGGGAATCGTCACCGGATACTGGAAGGCCAGAAACAGCCCCATCCGCGCTCGTTCACACGGATCGAGGTCGTTGATCGACACGCCGTCGATCTCGATCGTTCCGTCGGTGACCTCGTACTTCGGATGGCCGACCAACGTGTAGGCGAGCGTGCTCTTGCCGGAACCGTTCGGTCCCATCAGCGCGTGAATCTCGCCCTGACGGATTTCGAGACTGACGCCCTTGAGAATCGGCTTCTCATCCACGGCCACATGCAAATCAGTGATCTTCAGCAAACTGGACATTCGCACTCTCTCGGAGGATGGGCACTCCTGCCCGTCCCTCTTTCTTCGTAAGTTCACAACAACAATCCGGACGGGCAGTAGTGCCCATCCTCCTCTCAAACCAACTCGGCCAACGACTGCGTGACCGGCAGACCGACGCGACCCGTGTGGTGCGGGACCGGCATCACTTCCTGACCGCGGGTGATCTTCTTCGCCTTGATCTTGTCCTGGATTCGCATCAAGCCTTCGAGCAGCGCTTCCGGCCGCGGGGGACATCCCGGCACATACACGTCGACCGGCACCACGAGATCGACACCCTTCACGACGTGGTAGCCGTACTTGAAGTACGGGCCACCCCCAACGGTGCAGGCACCCATCGCGATGACGTACTTCGGATCGGGCATCTGCTCGTACAGGCGACGGACCCGGCTGGCCATCTTGTACGTCACGGTTCCGGCCACGATCATCAAGTCCGCCTGACGCGGCGTCGCCCGGAAGGCTCCGGCACCAAAGCGGTCCATGTCGTAACGGCTGGCACCGGCCGCCATCATCTCGATGGCACAACAGGCCAACCCGAACGTCATCGGCCAAATGCTCGACTGCCTGGCCCAGTTCATCGCCTGTTCCAGAGACGTCGTGATCACATTCTCTTCAAACCGACCTTCAATCCAGGGGGTCATGCTCGTTCCATCCCTTGCTACAGTTCGCTGATTTGGTTCTTCGCTGCGTCGCGACCGAACCCCAACTCTACCAGCATCCGCCACCCGATTCATCCCAGCCAGCACGATTCGATTTCATTGCGATCGACCGCGCCAAACAGCTTTTCAACAAGCAGCTTCTCGCGTCGATCAACCCGCCGGAACGGGGTGAAACTCACAACAGGCGTGACCGTCGCGGCAGCACGAGGCCAGCTTTAACGGAGTTCCCAGCACCCGCTCAAACACCTGCTGCTCCAATGCGCAAATCCCCGAATCCCGCTGAGCCAACTCGTGGTACGGACAGTTCGTTTCCCGCAAAACCGGAAACAAACCCTGCGAGTCAACTTCCACTCGAAAACCATGATCAGACAGAGTGGACTGCAACTCACCCAACCGCTCCACGAGCGTCACGCCATGCACCGTGGCACCATACCGCCGCACCAAGGCATCCCGAATCCGGTTGGTGACACGTTCGCGCACCGACGGCTCTTCGATCCCGTGCAGTTCGTCCCACAACAGCAGAGCCAGTTCCGCGTAGTTGTCGCCCAATTGCTGCCGGCCGGCGTCGGTCACGCGGTAGGCATGATGGGGACGCCCGCGTCCGGAACGCACCGTCTGCCGCTCGACAAAACCCATTCCCTGCAATCGAGTGAGCCGCTGGCGGATCGCGGTGGCCGTGACGCCCGCCGTGTCGCACAGCTCCTGAACGGTTCCGCCACCAGCCTGATGAAGCTGCTGCAGAAACTGTTCGTCGCTCTCTTCCACAGAAACCTTCATGACACCTGTCCCACGCGGGCTCGTCTCAACATCGTCGGCAGGATTGTACCGAAGCGAAGATTTTTGACAACCGCCGCTGTGTTTAATGTCAAAATTTCTCGCGACTGAGAAGCGATGGCACAAGCAACGGTTCTGGTTCGGATTACGGTGACCGCTACTGCATGGCGGCGACGATCTTTTCCCGCACCGTCTGCGGATCAGCACCCTTCACTTCGCGCATGACTTGGCCGATCAATGCGCCGACCGCCTTTTCGTTGCCGGCTTTGAAGTCGGCGATCGCCTTGGGATTGCGCCCCAGCGCGGCCGTGATCGCGGCGTCGATCGCCCCCGTGTCCTGAACAATCGCCAACCCCTTGGCGGCGATGATCTCGTCGATCCGGTTGGGGCTGGGAACGACAGTGGAATCAGCGGACTCAGCCAGCAGTTCGCCAAACACTTCGCGCGCGGATTTGATCGTGATCTGCTTCCGGTTGATCCGGTCGAGCAGCGTGCCGAGCACCTCCGGACGGATCGCGAAGTCGGCGATCGACTGATCGCGCTGCTTCATTTCGCGGAGCACATCCTGAGTGAGCCAGTTGGCCGCCTGCTTGCCGTCGCCGCGCGACCGGGCCACGGATTCAAAGTAGTCGGCGAAGTTCCGTCCCTGATCGATGATCACCGCCGCATCGTAGGCAGTGAGTTGATACTCGGTCTGAAAGCGATCGCGGCGCGGAGCAGGGGGCTCGCACATTTCACTTTGAATCCCGGCCAGCCGTGTTTCATTCACGAGGACGGGCACCAGGTCCGGGTCGGGGAAGTAGCGGTAGTCGGCGGCTTCTTCCTTTTCACGCAGGACGTAGGTCTCGCCGCGGTCGGGGTTGTAACCACGTGTCGCCTTGTGTCCCCCCTTGTCGCCGAGCTTGATGCCCGTCTTCTGGAACAATTCCCACTGTCGCGCGACCTCAAACTGAATCGCCTGCTCGGTGAACCGGAAGCTGTTCAGATTCTTGACCTCGACGATCGGTGTCGCCACCTTCGTTCCATCCGGTTGATGCACGTGCAGGTTGACGTTCGCATCGCAGCGCAGGCTTCCTTCCTGCATGTTGCAGTCGGAAACCTCCAAATAGGTCAGCAGCAGCTTCAGCTCTTCCAGGAATCGGCGCGCTTCGTCCGCCGACCGCAGGTCGGGTTCCGTCACGATCTCGACCAGCGGCGTCCCGGCGCGGTTCAAGTCGACCATGCTGTCGCGGCCGCGGCCGGATTCGTCATGCATGTTCTTGCCGGCGTCCTCTTCCATGTGGGCACGCAGGATGCGCACTCGCCGGGTGGTGGATGAGGCATGGGATGGATGGGATTGAGGGGAGGAATGTGACTCTTTAGGAGATACTAGGCCGCTGATCGCTGATCCCTGATCCCTGATCCCTGACCCCTGGCCGCTGATCGCTGACGGCTGCCCGCTGACCCCTGACTCTTCGACCGCAACATCCACAAACCCATCGTGGCTGAACGGCAGGTCGTACTGGCTGATCTGATAGCCCTTTGGCAGGTCGGGATAAAAGTACTGCTTGCGATCCCACTTGGTGAACGAGGCGATTTGGCAGTTCAACCCCAGGGCCGTTTTCACCGCGAGGTGAAACGCCCTGCCATTCAGGACCGGCAACGCTCCCGGCAGACCGAGGCAGACCGGACAGGTCTGCACGTTGGGATGATCCGGATTGAATGCGGTCGAACAGCCGCAGAAGATCTTGGTCTGCGTCTGAAGCTGCACGTGGACTTCCAGACCGATGATGATGTCGTAGTTCATGGGCATTCTCTGGCGGACAACTGGGAACCACGGAAGACACGGAAATTCACGGAATAAAGGCGGAAAGCGAAGAGCTCTGCGGGAACCACGAATCTCTCGAATAACGCGAATCTGAAAACAAGTCGGACAAGGGACACCCTTTGACCATTCTTCCTGCATGCCTTGAGATTCGTGTTATTCGTGAGATTCGTGGTTCCCGCCTTTTCAACACGGCCCTGCTTTTCTTTGAATTCTTTCCGTGCCCTTCCGTGTTTTCCGTGGTTCCAATGCTTCCTCGGAATCAGGTCGATGCAATCGCGGGCGAGCGACCGTGCCAGTCGGTTTCCCGTTCGAACATCCTCGCGACACGCAGCAGCCGCTCTTCCTCGAACGGGGCCGCCTGCAATTGCAGGCCGATCGGCAGTCCGGCCGGTGTGAATCCGCAGGGGATCGAAATTGCGGGAATCCCCGCCAGATTCGCACTGATCGTGTAGATGTCCGACAGATACATCGACAGCGGATCGCTGGTCTTTTCCCCCAGCTTGAATGCCGCCGTCGGTGTCACGGGTCCGGCGATGACGTCGACGGTTTGGAACGCCGCATC
>JANMLE010000385.1:0-1250 GCA_031372385.1 Planctomycetota bacterium
CGTCAGGATCTGGCGGTCGGCGGCGAGGATTTCTTCGGCCGCTTTGAACCGTTCGAACCGCGTGGCGAGATCCCGCTTCACGTCGTTCGTCGAATACTTGCGGCTGGCGTACGTGAAGACGCTTTTGCCCGAATCGAGATCGCCGCGCAGGGCAAGAATCGCGTCCTTCTGCTTGGCGAGTTCACCGTCCTTGCGGTTCAGCGCCGCGTTCAGGTGTTCGATGTCCACCTGCTGCTCGGCGATGACGTGCATGCACTGGCGGATGTCGGGCACGAGCTGGTCGACCAGTGTCTTGGCGCGTTCGATCTCAAACTCGACGGGGACTTCGGCCTTCACGGCGTTCTGCACGTTGCGGCATCCGGCGCGGAGGTAACTGACCGCCTCGCGACCGAAGACAAACGTTCCCAGTCCCACAGCAATGACACTTCCGATGAGAATTTTCTTGAGCATGGCAGCGACCTCCCCGTTTCGAATAACTGTCCCCGCGGCTCGGCCCACTCGTCCGGTCGCGTCATTGCTGGTTATTCGCTGCCCGTCGCAGAATCTTGACGGAATTATTTCAGATTTTTGCAAACCTCCAGAACTGACCGGATGGTGTATGTCGTTTTTCTCTTCAGCCCTCCGGGCTGAAGAATTCTCGTCGAACTTCAGCGACGAAACAGCCAAGTTATCGCTGCAGGGTTAATTGCTCGCGCATCCAGCCCGGCCGGTCTGTCGTCAGTCCCTGCACGCCAGCGTCGATCATCTTCCGGGCGAGTTGCGGATCGTTGACCGTCCAGACGGCGAGCTTCAGTCCCGCCGCGCGGATCTTCGCGGCGTATTCGCGGTCAATCGTTTCGTGCGCCGACAGATCCAACCCGTCGACACCCGCCTCTTTGGCGCCGCGAATCAATTCCTCGGCCGAGGGGGATTTCTTGTCGGTCTTCGGGTTGGGCTTGATGTCGACAATCCAGTACGTCTCCAAGTCGGGAAACGCCCGCTTCGCGTCGGCCATCGTCTTCGCGGAGAAACCGATGAGCGCTGTTTGAGCGGCCGGGCGGCGTGCGGCGGCCAGTTCCCGTTTCAACTCCGGCAGAATCTCGGAGCCACTCTTGATCTCGATTAACAGGCGTTTCCCCGGCGGGATCGAAGCGAGCACCTCGCTGAACAGCGGGATGCGCGTCCCCGTCCAGCGGGCATCCTTCCAGCGGCCGACATCCAACTTTCGCAGTTCATCAAACGTTTGTTCCACGACAGACCGGTCCACTCCC
>JANMLE010000394.1:0-2361 GCA_031372385.1 Planctomycetota bacterium
AACGCAAACTTGAAACTACGGTCTTCCAAAACTCGTCGGCGAAAACGCTGTCCTTTTTCTGGCGTCCGACAGTACACGACGAGACTCAATGATCTTTCTGCCTCTCTCTTTCTGTCTCCTTCTTCCTGGACCGGCGAAACGGGGAGACAGAAAAAGAGAGGCAGAAAGATGAGCAACCGGGATTGTCAGACCGCGACATTGTTCGTGCGGAGCCTGTAGAATTCGCGCACTTCCATCGGGCGGCTGGTGCCACAGGTGAGACGCCGACTTTCCGATCGTCCCCGTGATGCCGTTGTCTTTGAGAGAACGTCCGCGATGAATCCGATCACGTTTGCCCTGCGTCGGCCGTGGACCGTGATGGTCGTGATTGTCGCGGTCATGCTGACGTGTGCCGTCGCGCTGCGACCCAAGATCGTGGATCAGACGCTGCACTCGATCGGCGTCGACTTGCCGTTGCAAACGATGAAGGTCGACATCTTTCCGGCCCTGAATCTGCCGGTGATCTACGTCTGCCAGCCGTACGGCGGCATGGACCCCGCGCAGATGGAGGGGCTGCTGACGAACTACTACGAGTACCACTTCCTCTACATCAGCAACATCCACCACGTCGAGAGCCGCAACATTCAGGGGATGTCCCTGATGAAGCTGTATTTCCACGGCGGCACCGACATGGCCCAGGCGATGGCCGAGACGATCAACTACGTCAACCGGTCGCGGGCCTTCATGCCCCCCGGTACGGTGTCGCCGTTCGTGATGCGGTTCGATACCGGCAGCGTTCCCGTCGGATACCTCGTGCTCTCCAGCGCCACGAAGACGATCGGCGAGATCCAGGATCAGGCGCTGTTCAAGGTGCGGCCGATGTTCACCGCGCTGCCAGGCGTTTCGGCACCGCCGCCGTTTGGCGGCAGTGCGCGGACGATCGTGATCCGCGCCGATCCCGAACGGCTCCGCTCGTACAGCATCTCGCCGGATGAGGTGGTGACGGCGCTGACCTCGGGGAACGCGGTCAGTCCGTCGGGCAATCTGCATGTCGGCACGATGTATCCGGCGGTGCCGACGAACGCGCTGGTGAAGGACATCCAGGATCTCGGCACGATCCCGATCCGCACCGGCAAGGGACCGCCGGTCTACATTCGCGACATCGGCGTCATTGAGGATTCGACCGACCTGCCGACCGGCTACGCGCTCGTCAACGGCCGTCGCGCGGTCTACATCCTGGCGACGAAGCGGGCTGAGGCGTCGACGATCAGCGTCATCGACGAGATCAAACGCGCCCTGCCGACGATGCAGGCGGAACTTCCCCCCGACATCAAGGTCGCGTTTGAATTCGACCAGTCGCCGTACGTGACGCGCGCGATCAACAGCCTGTTCGCGGAAGGGGCGCTGGGGGCGCTGCTGACGGGGTTGATGGTGCTCGTCTTCCTGCGGGATTGGCGCAGCGCGCTGGTCGTCATCCTGAACATTCCGCTGGCGATCATGTCCGCCATCCTCGGTCTGTGGATGTGCGGACACACCATCAACCTGATGACGCTCGGCGGACTCGCGCTTGCCGTCGGAATCCTGGTCGATGAGGCGACGGTCGAGATCGAGAACATTCACACGCAGTTCGCGAAGACCAATTCGATCTCGCTGGCGGTCCGGTTGGGGAACGCGCAGACCGCCGTCCCGCGACTGCTGACGATGCTCTGTGTGTTGGCGGTTTTCGTGCCGTCGTTCTTCATGCAGGGGGCCGCGCGGTCGCTGTTCATCCCGCTGTCGCTGGCGGTCGGGTTCTCGATGATCGCGTCGTACATCCTGTCGAGCACCTTCGTGCCCGTGCTCTCGGTGTGGCTGTTGCGGCATCGCGGTCATGTGGATTCCGGCGATGCCGATGCAGAGCGAACCCGTTCGCTGTTCGGCACGATCATCACCGCGTATGGAACCTTGACGGCGCGGCTGGTGGCGCTGCGGTGGCTGGTGGTGCCGGTCTACCTGGCGGTGTCACTGGCGTTTATCATAGGAGTCGGATCGAGACTCGGTCTGGAGATCTTTCCCAGCGCCGGTGTGAACGAGTTTCGCCTGCGGTTCCGGGCACCCGACGGCACGCACTTCGACACCACCGAGCAATACGCGCTCGGCGTGCTTGATGCCGTCAGCAATCACGTCGGTCCCGACAAGGTCCAGATCACGCTCGGCTATGTCGGCACGATTCCCTCCAGCTTCCCGATCAACGGCGTGTACCAATGGTCGCGCGGACCGGAAGAGGGACTGTTGCGGATCGCGCTGCGGCACGGCAGCGGCGTCGACACCGAGCGGGCCAAGGATGAGTTGCGGCTGATCTTGGCGCAGAAGTTTCCGGAGTTGCGGTTCTCGTTCGAGCCG
>JANMLE010000429.1:0-5181 GCA_031372385.1 Planctomycetota bacterium
GATCGTCGGGGTGGCCCGCCGGGAAAAGACCGACGAGAGCTTTCGGAACGAGATCTACGAAGCCATCAACGGTCATGTCCGCGCGGGTGCGGTCTCCACCGAACAGTGGGGCCGGTTCGCCAGGCGGTTGTTCTACCGGCAGTTGGACATCACGGCCCCCGAGGGCTACCCCGGATTTCGCGAACAACTTGAAACGATCGAGCATCAGCACGGGACCGGCCCCAACCGCGTCGTCTACATGGCGACATCGCCCGAGTTGTTTCTCCCCGCCGTCGAACATCTGGGATCCGGTGGACTGATCCCCAACCGCGATGCTCCGGAATGGTTGCGCGTCGTCTTTGAAAAGCCGTTCGGCCGCGACCTGACGTCCGCACAGGAAATGAGCGGCAACCTGCGACGGCTGCTGCGCGAGGAGCAGATCTATCGGATCGATCATTACCTCGGCAAGGAAACCGTGCAGAACATCCTGCTGTTCCGCTTCGGCAATTCGATCTTCGAACCGCTGCTGAATCGGAACCAGGTCGATCACGTGCAGATCACCGTCGCCGAATCGCAGGGTCTGGAACGCGGACGCGGCGGATACTACGACAGCTCCGGAGCACTGCGCGACGTGTTACAGAATCACGTGCTGCAACTGCTCTGCCTGATCGCGATGGAACCGCCGGCGCTGTTCAACGCGCGCGACCTGCACGACGAGAAACTCAAGGTGCTGAAGGCGCTGGCTCCCGGCAATCGCGGCGACATCTCATCGTGGGCCATCTCGGGGCAGTATTCGGCGGGAATGGTCGACGGCCTGCCGGCGGTCAGCTATGTCAGCGAGGAGCGGATTCCCGCCGACTCACGCACGGAAACGTATGTCGCCATGAAGGTGCTGATCGACAACTGGCGCTGGGCCGGAGTTCCCTTCTACTTGAGAACCGGCAAGCGGCTGCCGTCGCGCGTCTCCGAGATCGCCATCCAGTTCAAGCTGCCGCCGTTGAACCTGTTCAACACCGTCGAATGCGAGGGGGACGTCTGCGAGCTCGTGGGCACACAGCCGAACAAGCTCGTCTTCCGCATTCAGCCGAGTGAATCGATCAAGCTCTCGTTCTCGACCAAGCGGCCCGGCATGCAGTACCAGATTCATCCCGTGACGATGGACTTCAACTACAAGGAGGCGTTCACCCAGGCTCTGCCTGAGGCGTACGAGCGGCTGCTGCTCGATGTGCTCCGCGGCGACTCGACGCTGTTCATGCGCAGCGACGAACTGGAAGCCGCCTGGCACTTCGTGACACCGATCCTCGATCACTGGGAGAAGAACGAAGTCACACCCGAACCGTATCGCGCCGGCACCTGGGGCCCGCGAATCGCGGACACGATGCTGATCAACGACCACCACGCCTGGCGGACGCCGTCGACGTGAAGCACTGTTGAAGCGATCGAACCGGTGAAACTTGGGATGTCACGGCCCGGTCGATTCACCACGGAAAACCCAGCGCGGCCGCCGGCCGCAACCAAAGTAGCCTTCATCGCTCCGCGTGAAGTGAGCCGATCGTGAGTGGACGCCTGCTCAACAGTTGGTGCCGAACTCGCGCACGGCTGTCTTCACGCGGAGCGATGAAGGCTACTTTGAAGCAGAAGAAACGGCGCAGGCGGACACGAAACAAAGCGTTAGTAGTACGGAACGTCACGGAAGGAACGAAGAGCAAGAAGTTGCGCGAACGAGTCTCATCACGCTCAACAAACGCAGCGACAACCGGCGTACTGACGGCGACCTATCGAACTCTTCCCCTTCCGTGAACTTCCGTGTTTTCCGTGGTTCCTCATGAATCACGCGGGAGAGCCTCATCGGAATTCTCATCCTGACAAACGAAAAACCGGACCCGCTTCGACGAAGCGGGTCCGGTTTCGGTTTCATGACCACCGGGATTTCATGACCACCGTCGCAACGAACGACGCCGGCGCGTGATCGTTGCAACCGTGGAGCTTGGTTCCCTATTTCGAATCGGCGTAGACCTTCGTCGCCTCTTCACGAACGACCGGTTCTTGCAGGCCGCCACCCGTCATGCGAACCCGCATGCGATGGTTCCCTTCCTGAATCCCCTTCACGTGGATGCGATACGTCACCACGGCACCCGGAGCCACCTGGTCGAGCGACTTGAACAGGATCTGGCGGCCTTCGACGATGGCGTCGACCGGAGCCTTGACGGTCTTCAGTTCCATTTCCGGCGGCAGTTCACAGGCGATGGAGACACCGGTCGCGGGTTTCGATCCCTCGTTCTTCACACGGATTTCGTAGGCCGTTTCGGCTCCGATTTCCACGGGATCGTCGAGGTCGACCAGTTCCATCGTCAGCGACGCGATGCCGTCGACGCGGGTCTGGGACTTCGCCTCGGCGCGAATCCCCGAGTCCGACAGGACCGACACCGTCTGCGCGAAATCCCCCAGTGCGACCGCGTTCAGTTCGCTGGTGACCTGGATGGTCTGACCCGGTTCCAGGCGGCCGACGAACCACTGCACACTCTTGGTGGACGCATCGTACTTGCCATTGCGGTCGGCCGAGACGAACTTGAACCCTTCGCCGACGACTTGGGCGATGCGGATGTTGTTGTTGGGCACGCTGCCGTCGTTGGCGACGGTGAGCGTGTACTTGGCATTGCGTCCTTTGTACCGCAGGGCCGGTCCCTCGACCGCGATCTTCAGGCTGGGAGCCACGACATTCAACTCGGCCGAAGCGGTGGCACCGGCGTCGGAACTCGATGTGGCGGCGACGCTGATCGACTGACGGCCACCCTTGACCGAAGCCAGGCCCAGGCGGACCGTGCGCGTTTCGCCGGGACCGATCGAGCCGACTTCCATCACCAGGCGCTCGCCCCGTGATCCATGTTCCAAGCCGTCGGAGATCCGGGCCTCCACCTTCACATCATTAACAGTCCCGGTTCCGGGGTTGGAGACCAGGATCATTTGCGACGCGGGATCACCCAGCAGGACTTCGGCGGGCCCCTTGAGCGCGACCTTCAGCAGCGGCTCTTCCACGCGGAACGAGGCCGACGAGGTTCCGGTGAACCGGACCTGGGCCGTCGCCCCAAGTTCGCCACGACGGCTGGGGATCAGCTTGACGGCGATCTTGTGTTCGACACCCGGAGCCAGTGATTCGAAGGACCAGGTGACCTTGTCACCGGACACGATCGGTTTCGGTTCGGCACTGGTCAGGCGGACGGTGTTCGGGAACAGTCCATCGACGGCGACTTGGGACGCCGTGACCGTTCCGCTGTTCTTCACACGCAGTTCGAGCTGACATTCCTGTCCGACATTGATGTCCCCCTTCTTGACCCATTCGATCGTGATCTGGGGAGTCTGCGCGCCGGTGTCAGAAGCGCCGGCGCGTGTCGCGGCAATCGCCTTGCCGGCCGGTGTCGTCGCTGCGGCCGGTGCCGTTGCGTTCTCGGCGGAACCACCGAGCTCGGGCATTGGAGGCGCCGTGTTGCGCTTGGGCGCTTCGCTGCGAACCTGCTGGATCAGTTTTCGTTCGGCGGAGGGTGGCTGCTTGTCATAGCCAGCCTGGATTACCTTGCCATCGGCGGTTTCAGGAACCGTCTTGGCACCGCGTGCAGCGGGGGCGAACTTGCGGGCATCGGCTGCGGCGGGCTTCACCGGAATCTTCTGGGACTCCGGTTTCGCGGCGGCTTTCGCCGGTGCGGCTGTCGGAGTTGCCGCCGGTGCTTCGCTGTCCCACGGGACGGAAGCGGTCGGTTGCGGCTGGGCGGGTTCTTCCCCGAACAGTTCGTCGCGGTAATTCTTCGTGGCGGATTTGTCGGCCGCCGCGGCACCGCGCGAATACCGGCTGGGGAGTCCGCCACTTTGTGGAAGTGCCCCCTGTCGACCGCTTCGTAATTGAAGCTCGCGCTGTTCTTCGGTCGGAGCGATGGCCTGCTCGGGATCGGCGGCGAAACCGACGCCGTTGTTCAGCGCCATGACTCCGGAAATAGCGAGAATCCAAGTCCCGCGTCGCATATTCGGCTCCTTCCGCGGATGTGAGGCCGCCAGACCAAATGGATTGGGTACACCCCACAATGGTGGCGTCAAACGAACGATTCGTCTCGACCCTTCGAGATTCCTCAGTGCTATCGGTTGCAACGGTCGTCCCGATGCAATCAATCCGGCGGGTGCTGACGATTATCCGGTCAGCAACGGTATTGCCGTCGGATGCGGCGGCCGTTGGACGGCGAACACCCGCGGCAACGGCCAAATCTGCCGCCGACGGTCACAGCGAGACTGTCCCGTCCGCGGAGCGACGGGACTACCGTTGTCGCGTCGCTCCGCCGACGCGACGGCTCAGACCGTTTCGCAACCGATCTTCAATTCAACACGACGGCGTTCCGATTCCAGCACCACGTCACGCAGTTCCGCGACCAGAAAGAAGGAACCGGTGATGGCAATGAGGTCATCAGGTTCGGCCCAGCGCCGCGCCATCTGCCAGGCCGTGATCGGGTCCGTCGCGACATGAACCGGTCGGTTGGAGATCGCATGGACGAGCGACTGCAACTCGTGGACAGGCACATTGCGGGGATTGTCGAGATACCTCGTGAAGATGATCGTGTCGAAGGCGGGGATCAGCAGCCGCAGCAGGCCGGCCACATCCTTGTCGCGTGTGGCCGCGAAAATCAGAATCCGTCTGCGGGGCGCGAACTCCTCGCGCAGCGTGGCCACAAGGGCCCGTGCCGATTCCCAGTTGTGCGCGGCATCAATGACCACCGTCGGCCGACGCGCGACCACTTCCACCCGCGCGGGCCATTCCACGCGCGCGAGACCCTGCCGGACCGCGGCCTCCGGAATCGAACACCCCTGCGCGATTAACTCGTCCAACGTGGCCACGGCGATCGCCGTGTTCGTCGCCTGATGGGCTCCGCGCAGCGCCACCGGCAGTTCCTTCCAGTCCCACCGGGCAGTCTGAACGTCGATCCACGCACGCGGCACACGATCGCCCGCCGCTTTGCCGGGACCGTTCGCACCTTCGACATCGGCCACCATCCGCCGACCCGAGACCCGCACGTCCCGCCCGAACAGCGTTAGAGGTGCTCCGCGCTCGCGGCAGAGTTGTTCGACCAACTCCAGCGCATCGGGTTGAGTCACCCCGCAAACGAGCGGAACATTCGGCTTGATGATCCCCGCCTTCTCCCAGGCGATCTGCCGGACGGTGCT
>JANMLE010000453.1:0-4057 GCA_031372385.1 Planctomycetota bacterium
CTGGTCATCATGCTCAGCGAATTCGGCCGGACTCCCAAGATCAACAAGGATGCCGGTCGCGATCACTGGGCCTCGGTGTTCAGTTGCTTCCTCGCGGGCGGCGGGATCAAAGGTGGAACGGTCATCGGATCTTCGGACGAAGACGGTGCCGAAGCCAAGGACAACCCGGTCAAGGTCCAAGACATCCACGCCACCATCTGTCACGCGTTGGGCATCGATCCCAACAAGGAAGTGATGACCCCGCTGTCGCGACCGATGAAGCTGGTCGACAAGGGGACCACGATCTCCGGCCTGTTTGCCTGATCGAAGTCCCCGTGGCTTCGCCGGGTGAGTCTCAACAGAATTCAGGACAACTGTGGGTGGCTCTGGCGACTCACAGTTGTTTTGATTTATGACGTAGCGATCTTCCGACAACGGATTGTTCGGCGGTCTCTGCGAACCGTTCGCTCGCGGGATGGCGGTTGCCGTTCAGCGGCCATTGATGGTCTCGGTTTGTCTTCGTCAGATTCGTCACACACGACGTGTGACTGTTCTGGGTCGGGGATTTGCCGTCGTCAATGGTGGGAACAGGGTTGCAAGCGCCTGCCCGCCCTCCGTAGTTTGTTCCGGCGACGCCACTCACTGCGAGTGCCGCTGTTGGATTAGAGGAAGGTCGACTTCGAATGTACAAGTGTCTGATCGTTGGGGTGGTCCTCGTCGTTTGTCGCACACTCGCCGCCCAGCAGCCTCCGGCGACGGAAGACCCGGCCGGCACCGCGGTCCGCGGTTCGATTGTCGAAGACCGGGCGGCGAAGAAACTGATCGAAGCGGGCGATGCCCGGCTGGATGCCAACGAGGCCGCGAAGGCCGTTGAGATCTGGAAGTCGGTCATCGAGCGTTATCCCCGCAGCCGATTGCGGTTCGACGCGCATATGAAACTCGGCAACTACTTCCTCGATCGCGAGCGGGTCTACGACCGCGCCCGCGTCCACTTCGAGGCCGCCGCGGCGGAAGACAACGGCAGCGAAGAGCAACGCGCCGAAGCGACGCTGAAGCTCGGCGCCTGCTTCTATCACACGCGCAACTTCGGCAAGTCGTTTCAGGTGATGCGCGATGTGATCGAGAAGTTTCCAGTCAGCCCCCAGGTGAACGAGGCGTACTACTACATCGGGTTGGGCCACTTCCAACTCGGCCACTACAGCCGGGCGATCCAGGCGCTGGAGAAGGTCGGCACGACGTTCTCAGGCGAACCGGGCAAGGGCGAAAAGCTGGAGGCCGGCAAGCGGTTGTTCGTCCGCATTGAGGACGCCGACCTGGCGGTGCTCGACCCGAATCAAGCGGTGAAAGTCACCTGCCGCGCCAGCAGCGGTGACGAGGAAACCATCGACTGCTTCCCGGTGGGACGCAGTGTGCGACTGGCGATCGGCTCCGTTCCGACGCACTTGGGCAAGCCGGTCTCCGGAAACGGGACGCTGGAAGTTCATGGCGGCGACAAGGTGCAGGTCACGTACACCGACGAGCACACCGCGGACAAGAAGGTCAACATCAAAGTCCTGAAGGATGTCACCGTGGTGGGCACGGCGATGGTCGCCGTGACCGACGGGGCGTTTTCGGAAACCGTCAACGGGGCCGTCCTGGGCAAGGGGGTGAACTTCCGGGTCATAGACGCCGACGGAGACACCTCGGACGCCGCCGACAAGATCAATGCGGCGGTTCACGTCTATCGGTTGAAGACCGATGAGGAATTGGAAGCCGAGGCGATCGCCCTCGCCAAGTTGCCGGTCGAGGCCACGCCGGCCAATCCCGCCATTCCGGCGAAACCCCGTGTCGCACTGGGTAAGGATGGTCTGCCGGAGATCGATCACTGGAAAGTGGTCGATACGGTGAAGGTCGTCCTGACCGAATCCAAACCGCAGCACGTCGCCGGTGAGCGTCCGTCCGCGACCAAGTCGAGCCCCGATGACGCGACGACAAATCCCGCCGACAAGGCGAGCGATGTGAAGCCGGCACCGGCGGCAGGTCAGGCAGCAACGGTGCCCGCTGAAAAGGACACCAGCATCCACTCGGGTGTGTTCCATGCGACGGTGTCGCTGATCAAGACGGACAAGATCATCCCCAACGATGACGTTCTGCAGGCGCTGCCATCGGATGAAATCCGACTGGTCTACCTGGACGAAATCCACACCCGCGACGGCACCCGGCAGGTTCAGGCGGTGGCCCGGTGTCTCGAAGGAAACATCGGTGGCGTGCGAGTGACAAAGGCCGAGATCTCGGACCAGGAACTGAAGATCCAGACGCAACTGCGGACGGCCGACGCCCTCACGCAGATCGCCAACCGCTACAAGGAATTCGGCCTGCATGCCAAGGCCAACGAGAAGTACGCGCAAGCTCTGGCAGTCTGCGAGGAAGTCGCCGACGAAGCCCGCAAACTGCGCGGCAGCCTGCTGGAACAACTCTACGTGCAGTTGTGGAACATCTACTTCGCGATGGACAAACTGGAACTCTCCGCGGCGATGTGCGAACGGCTGCAGAGCGAGTTCCCCAACAGCGGATTTGTCGACGATGCCCTGCTGCGGCTGGCCGAGGTCGCCCGCAAGCAGGGGAACTTGGAACGGGCCGTCGGCGTCTACAGCCGCTTGGTCGGGATGCAAACCAGCCAGTTGCGCGGCGAGGCCCAGTTCGGCGTGGCGGAGTGCTATGAAGCGATGGCCGCCAAAGCCGTGGGCGAGGGGGCCGCGCAACTGCGGGACCGCGCGTTCCAGGAATTCAAGCGGGTGTACGACCAGTTCCCCGAAAGCGGCCGTGTCGGTGAGGCGGTCGCCAAGATGGCGAACTACTACTACATCCAGAAGGACTACGCCCGCGCGATCGACACGTTTGAAACCGTGCTCAACAACCAGCCGGACGCGAAGTTCCTCGACGTGATCCTGTTCAACTACGGTCGCTGCTTGTTCCGCATGGACCGCAAGGCCGAAGCCCAGCGGCGGTTTGAACAGTTGATCAGCGAATTCCCCGAAAGCCCGCTGGCCGCCGACGCCAAGAAGATCTCGGAAGCGCTGGCCAAGTCTGAAAAATGACACCCGTTGATTCCGGCCGGGTCGCCTGCCGGCCCGATCGTCGCCCCGCCCCGCCCCCCGCCTGTTGACATCCACCACCCGAAGTCATTCGGACCATTGATTCATTCGGAAGACTGACCATGACACGATCTCGCATTCTTCTCACCGGACTGATGACGTTGGTTTCCACCGCCGCGTGGGCACAGCAACCGGCGCCGGATGTCGACGAAGTCGGCCAGCAGGCGGCGGGGCTGGAAGCCGAGTTGGGCAAGTTCAAGGACTCATCGCCCGAAGCGGCCGCCGCGATGGTCAAGCTCGCCGATCTGTACCACCGCGATGGCCGCCTGTTCGGACTGGTGCGTGTCGCGCAGCAGTTCGTCGCGTCGCATCCCACCGATCCCCGTCACGCCGCGATGATGTTGAAACTGATCGACGCGCAAGAGGGGCTCTCCCGCAACAAGGATCTCTGCGCGACAATCCGGCAGTTCATCAGTCGCTATCCGACCGCTGCGGAAGCTCCCGCGCTGGAGATCCGCCTTGCCGATTCACTCCAGCAGCAGGAGGACCGGTTGAAGTCCGCCGAAGCGTGCCGGGCGGTCTGGCAACGCCACGGGGCGAGCGACATCGGCCGGCGCTACGGCGTGGCCGCGATGCAATTGTTCAGCGCGATCGGTTCCCCCGAGTCGATCACTCTGGCCGCCGTGGTGGGCGAAGAGATGGTCGATCGGCTGCCTGTCGGTGAATTCTCCAAGCAAGTCGGAGCCCAGACGTTCTACGAAGACCGCCGGATCGGACTGTGGGCCAAGAGCACCGCGCTCGGCGCATAACTCTTTCAGAAGGGACTGGAGGGAGACCAGGAATCGCAGCGTCAACTGCACCTGCTGATGGCCGAGAACAACGGCAACATTGGACAGCAGGCCAACGCCGCGCAAAGTCTGCAACAGGCGCGGGCCATCCGCGACGACCAGTTGACGCACTACTACCTGATCTACCGCCTGTATCACGCCGCCGCCAAGCCGAAT
>JANMLE010000477.1:0-2952 GCA_031372385.1 Planctomycetota bacterium
CCCTGACGCGGCGTGTATTTGTCAGTCGTCGTTTTCTCACGCGGCATACAAATACCTCTGCAATTCGTTCACAGCGTGGCGAAGTTGTTCGGGGCCACCGAACAGCCGCGTGATGTCCCCAATCTGTCCGTGGTTGGAGAGCGGCGGAACTTTGAGTACTTCGGGCAACACGAACTGCGCGTCGCCGTGCTCGGCGTACTTCTCCAACAACTCTTCCAGAATCTGACGGGCCTCGGCACCAAACTGGTTGAAGAAGTCCGGGCGCGACTGCTTCAGTTGCTGTGCCCGCTCACGGCGAGTCCGTAACGGGGCGTTGAAGGCGAGGTGGCAAAGCAGATCGAACGGATCGGCTTCAGGCTGCTTGGCCGTTTCAGCGAGTTCGGCGAAGCAGATGCCTCTCTCTTCCAGTTGCCGAATGATCTCCGACCGTTTGACCGGGTCTGCCCATTGAGTCCGCAATTCGGGAGCAGTCGGACAGATCGTCCGCACCTTTTCGGCCGCGTAATCCGTGTATCGCACCACACGAAGTTGCTTGCCGTCGGGGTCGAGTTCGTAGACCAAGTGCGCAGCGATACTGACGCTGCCGCCGTCAAAGTAGAACTTGCGACGCTCGGGGGGCGGCTCATCAATGAGGCCGCCATCGCCGCCTTCGCCCTGTTCGCCACCCTCTTCTTCGTCTGAGGGTGTCTCGTCGGTCTCCTCGCTATCGGTGACGTTGCCCTGCTCGTCGATTTCTTCTTCAGTCACCTTCGTCGGTGTTGCGTCAAACGTCGGGTCCGCAAACTTGGCTGTCGCCGAGCCGGTGTAGTCGATGATGTTGAACCAGAGCTTGCCGTAGTCATCCCGGACGCGAGTGCCGCGCCCGATGATTTGTTTGAACTCACTCATTGAACCGACGACGCGCGCGAGCACCACGTTCTTGCAGGTGGGGGCATCGACCCCGGTCGTCAGCAATTGCGATGTGGTCAGAATGGTTGGGACCGTCGTGTCCACGTCCTTGAACCGGCCCAAGTGACCTTTACCGATATCCCCTTCATCGGACGTGACACGGCAAACGTAATTGGGGTACTGCGCAACCAGATCGGCGTTGAGATTGTTCAACGCTGTCCGCATTTCGCTGGCATGCTCTTGATCGACACAAAAAACGATGGTCTTGGCGAAGCGATCAGTCTTCTTCAGGAACTCCGTGAGATGCTTGGCAATCGCCAACGTGCGGGCACGTAGAGCAATCACACGCTCGAAGTCTTTGGTCTGGTACTCTTCATCGGGGATTGCGCGGCCAAAGCGATCCAGATCGGCCCTGCTCGGTCGCCAGCCAGCCGCGTCCCATTGGGTAATCACGCGATGCACGCGATACGGAGCCAGAAAACCGTCGTCGATCCCTTGGCGAAGGCTGTATTCGTACAGCGGGTTGCCGAAGTAGGTATACGTGTCGCGGTTATCGTCACGGAGCGGTGTGGCCGTCATGCCGAGTTTGAATGCTGGCTGAAAGTAGTCGAGGATTGACCGCCACGAACTATCGTCCCGCGCGCTGCCGCGATGGCATTCATCGACGATGACCAGATCAAAGAAGTCGGGTGGGAATGACTTGAAGAGTCCGATTCGGCGTTCGTCTTCGGCGAGTGCTTGGTAGATCGCGAAGTACATCTCGCGACCCTTGACCACTTCCCCCGATTCAATCTTGAAGCGGGCATCCCCGAACGCGGCGAAGATGCCATCCTTCGGTTGATCCACAAGAATGTTGCGGTCGGCAAGGTAAAGAATCTTCGGACGACGATACTCGCCGGTGCGATTCCAACGCGCGTTCCACAACTTCCAACAGATTTGAAACGCGACGACCGTCTTGCCCGTCCCGGTGGCCATTGTCAACAGCAGCCGCTGCTGACCCTTGAGAATGGCTTCCACGGTGCGATTGATGGCGAGTTGCTGATAGTACCTTTCATCCTTGCCGACCAAATGGTTGAACGGCGTGAGCAACCGTTCCGCGATCAACGGATCGTTGATGTTGCCGCCGATCAGGTATCGCTGCCAGAGTTCGTCCGGAGTCGGATAGTCGGTGCGAGTCGTTTCCAAGCCGCTGAAGTAGTCGAACTCGATGATCTCTTGACCGTTGGTGGCATAGGCAAACTTCAAGCCAAGCATCTCGGCGTATTCTTTCGCCTGTTGCATCCCGTCGGTGACCGTCTTGTACTCGGCCTTGGCCTCGACCACGGCGAGCGGAAAATTGCGTGTGTACCGCAACAGATAATCGACCCGCTTCGGCGCTTTCCGAATAAATCCCTTTCCGCGTGGCACAATGCGGCCATCGGTAATGCTTTTCTGCTCGGAAATCGAATGCGGGTCGTTGTCCCAGCCAGCAGCTTGGATTAACGGGACAACATACTTGCGACAGGTATCCGCTTCAGTGGGCATGACAAGCCGATCAGTGGATTGATGACCTTCTGGCGACCGAGAGCTGCGTCCCGACGCGACATTCTGATGAGCCGTCAACAGGATTGGATCATCACTCCATCGAATCAGACATGCCCCGGATGGCCCGGCGCTGACTCTACTGGCTGAAGAGTCCGTTGGGAACCTACGCCCCGCCTGAACACTTCGCGGCAATCTACGTAGCCTGCAGCGCGGCACAGTATCCGTGCGACATACCGAACATCGACGCGTCCGACTGGTGGCGAGGGCTGATCGTGGGCGCGTACATGACCGGATGGCGAATCGGTCAATTGATGTCTCTCAAGTGGACCGACATCGACTTGGACAACGCTACGGCGATCACGCGGGCCGAAGTTGTTGGGAACAAGGGGAAGCGGGACGAACGCATCTCCCTGCACCCGGCTCTGGTCGATCATCTGCGAAAGCTGACTGGATCATTCGACTCGCACGTCTTCCCGTGGAATCGAAACCGTCGGGAAATCTGGTCAGAGTTTCATCGCATCCAACAGTCCGCCAAGCTCG
>JANMLE010000491.1:0-10868 GCA_031372385.1 Planctomycetota bacterium
CGCGGTCGTGATGGCAGACAAATCTGCGCGGTTGCTCGTTGTGCCTCGTCCCGTCGGCGGAGCGACGGGACGACAGTACGGACCGCCGTCAGCCGATTGCCAAAGTGGTCGGGCACGAGTACGTTCTCAAACTGCCCGATCAACGATCGCCTGCCAAGAACCATCGAATTGGAACCCTCTCCCACCACGACGAGCATCAACGCCACGCCGCACTCCCGCGTTTGTCGATTGCCGTTCTTGATCGTCTGCTGTGTCACGACCGTCGTGATGGGGGCGGAACCGGGGCCGCTGCCGCAGGAGCCGAACACCTGGGTCAAACGGAGTCCCCTTGCGAACGCGCCGCCGTCGCCGGGGTTGAGCTACGAAACGTCGCTCGGCTATGACCCACTCGCGCGGCGCGTCATCCGCTGGGGCGGACATGCCCAAGGTGGCGTGAAGGGTTCCGGCGAGCAGATCGCGGAAACATGGACACTCGTTCCGGCCACGATGACGTGGGAGCACCACCAGCCGAACCGTTCGCCGCCGCCGGTCTGTTGTGCCCAGCAAAACGTCTTCGACGCCGACCAGAACCGGTTTCTGCGCTTCAAGTCGTTCAGCGGCAACCACGATTGGCAGTCTCAGCCTTTTGAAAAACGTGGGGCTCGTTTCCAACGTGCCCGTTTTCTGCGGGAAATGAGCACGATGAAATCGTGCTCCACGATTTTTTTCGACAGGCTGATTCGACAGTCGTCGCCGGTCATCGATCGATCTGTCCCCTCGTCTCATCCACCGACCGGGAATGAGTCAGCACCAACTGCACTTTAATTTGCGGGAAAAAACTTCTTGCATGTCTCAGCAACAAGTTGGTAGCGTACCGCCCGCCTTGACCGTTCTGGTGTGAAGCAGCCCGCGTGAATCTGGCGCGGCGGACGTTTCATCGCGGTGATCGCCAAGCTTCACGACACCATTTTTATTTCTCCCCACAGTGCTCCACTCTTCAGGGAACCCGATTCATGATCCTGGCGAATTGGCTCGGCCGGTTGTGGTCAGACTTGTGCAAGATGGCGAAACGACGTAGTGAAGCGAGGCGAGGCTCGCGACCGCGCCGTCGGCGAGATATTTTCCTCGTCCCGGCGATTGAACGGCTGGAGCCGCTGCTGTTTTGTTGAATGCGGTCATGGCCAACCCCGACTCGTTCACCGCGACGGTCAATCAAACGCTGACCGTCAACGGCGTCAGCGGCGGGGTGCTCCAGAACGACACCGTCTATGATGACTCGTCGGGCATGAGCGTCTCCGGCAGCAGCGGCAGCCTGACCGCGTCGCAAGTCAGCGGTCCGTCGCACGGCACGCTGTCGCTCAACCCGGATGGAACATTCGCCTACACCCCGGACGCGGGCTTCGTCGGCAGCGACGCATTCACCTACGCGGCCGCTGTCGGCGAAGTATCGGCCACCGCCAGCGTCACGCTCAATGTCGGCAGCGCGAGCGGCAACACCGGTGGCAGTACGGGCGGAACGAACGGGTCGACCGGCTACGGTTCGGCGGGGGGAACGTCGGGTTCGATGCCCTACAGTTCGGGCGGCGGCGGTGGGACGGGAGGCGGAGGTCCGATCATCGACTACTTCACGAATGGCGGCACCGGCGGCGGCGCGGGTGGAAGTGTGGGCGGAAGCACCGGTGGTGGGACGGGCGGCGGTGGACCGATCATCGACTACTTCACGAATGGCAGTACGGGTGGAAGCTCGGGTGGGACGGTCGGCATTTTCGCTGTGGTGGCGGCCACCGCCGAGGGAAGTTCGACGCCGGGCGAGTTCAAGATCACCCGTTCCAACGCGACCGGATCGCTGACGGTCGCGTATGAGGTGAGCGGCACCGCGACCGGCGGCGTCGACTACGCGGCGCTCGGTGGCTCGGTCACTTTCGCCGCGGGCGTCACAGAAATCGTGCTGCCCGTCTATTCCACGTCCGACAGCGAGGACGATTTGAATGAAACGGTGGTCGTCAACCTGGTGTCGGTCAGCGACCCGGTGAAGTACACATTCGGGACGTATCCGGCCACGGTGACGATCACACAACCCAACTCGCCGCCGACTCTGGAAAACCTGCACTTCACGCTCACGTCCCTCGCGTATGGAACCGGCTCCGGGACGCTGACGGGATGGCTGTACGACGGCAGCCAAATGTCGAGTTACTCACTCCAGTTCGACCACAAGCCCGACGATGGCGTGATAACCATCGACGGTACGGCCTGGGTGGGCGGCCCGAATGCGGAGTTCACGACCACGATTTATTCGATTCCGGTCGGGACGACCAAGATCAACGTGCGTGCCTCGGAATTGGACATGAACGGCGCGGTGGTCCACGGAGAATGGACCACCGTGACCGTGAACGCGATCAACACGCCCCCCGTCTTCAACGATCCCGCGCCCGTCTTGAACTATGGTCCCTTGATACCCCCCGCACCCGGCTCGGGCTCGCTCGCCTACCGACCGCGGTTCACGGCGACCGTGGCCGAGAACTCGACCGACTTGATCCTGACGGTTGCCGCCCACGACAACGATCCCGGCGATTACGTCCAGCATTACCGGTTGACCAATGACCCGACCGGCGCGTTTGTCATCACAGACCAGTACGGGCAGGACAACAAACTGATGGGCCAGATCACCCTCAGCCACGGCTTGGATTACGAACAACTCACCGCCAATGACGGCCCGCCCGTCGTCACCTTCGTCGTCTGCGCCGATGACACCAACGGCGGCACCACCGAAGCTGATGTCATCATCACGGTGACGGATATGCGTGAGATGTCCTTCAACCTGCCGGAAAACGCGACCGTGGGAACGTTCATTGGAGACGTTCGCCCCGCCGGCTACTCCCTCCGCGTTGATGACTTGGAGTATGCGATTGTCGGAGGCAACGAGCGCGGCTGGATTCGAGTGGGGAATGAAGGTGGATTATTTGTCGATGGACCGCTGGACTTTGAAACCGCACAAACATTCAGTGCCAAGATTGAGATCGCGAACAACCTCCATGATGGTGACCCCAATCGGTATTTCGAGACATTGATGGTCACGGTGCATGTCACCAACACCACGGATGACGACCAGATGTCGGCGGGCGATACGCGTGCCTACGCTTGGGAAGGCGGCAAGCTGCAATTCTTTCTCGCACCGAATTTGATCGCAGGGGCTTACACCAAGTTTGAGGTCGATGTCGATGGAGACGGCGCGTACGACGCGCAATCAACCGACTACTCTGGTCTGTCGCATGGCGGTTTCGTGCTGAATGTCGATCAGTTGAGTCTGCTCGGCACGAATCCGGACGACGGAACGTACACGGCCCGGTATCGCGCGACGACCGCCTCGGGCCAAGTGTTCGAGGATGACGTGGACATCATCGTCCGTGACGTGCCACCTGCGATCCATGTCGATCCTGCGCTGTCGGCGAAGGCGACACAGTCGTTCACCATCAGCGTCTCAACACAGGATCGCGGCCCCGACACCGTTGAACGGATCGAGATCGATTGGGGTGATGGCACAGGCCTTCAGACATTCGCATCGTCGGGTGGCGATTTCACACACACGTATTCCTCCGCCGGGGACTACCTCGTCGAAGTCCGCGCCTACGACGAGGACAATCGCATGGGATACCTCGCGTGGGAACAACATGTCGATTATGCGCCATCGCCGGCGTTTACGACATACTTCGCGGTTCGCGACGACGTGACGGGCATCGTCACGCTGACAGTAAATGCCAACACATCTGACGGCTCAACGCCGGTGTTTGAATGGGATCTGAATGGCGATGGCGTCTTCGGCGACACACCACCGGAGAATGGGAATGTTGCGAGGCTTTCTGAAAACCCGTATTGGAGCGTCGATCCGATCCCGGCGGGTGCCGAACACCACTACCGGGCGCGCGTCCGGGTCACCGAAGACTCCGGAGGTTTCACCGTCGGTTACTTCGACTTCATCGCCGGACCCGGCTTTGTGGGACAAGGCGTCCAGCCGACTGTGGAACAGAAGCCATACCAAGTCATCGAGCGCGTCCCGCCCGGTTTCAACATCAACATCGCAATGGAGATCGTGGATTCTTTGCGTCCTGATGTCGCTGCTTTTGTTCGTCAACAAGGTGTCATATTCGATATGGCTGATACGGGAGGCTACCTCGACTATCTGTCATTCGACGTCTACTCGTACTACTACAATGTGGCGGGAGGGCAGAAGTTCTACGTTCGCTTGAATACCCGCTTTTCGGCCGGCGAGGCTGCAAATGGGATTATCGACGCGGTTGAGAACGGCTTTTTCAAGGAGTATTTCCAGGCGTCAAGAATCTTCACTGGCCAGACGGCCGATCCGCATCTCAAGTCTGCACACAAGGCGCTGGGTGGGGTCGATGACTTCACGGTCGTCGACAACTTCGGCAAGTGGCAGAAATGGTATGCCAAGGAGGCGGCACGAACAGGAGTACAGGGTTACGAAGTCGTCTCCAGTTGGTACACCCTCCAATTCTCGGGTGCCGAGTTCGTGATGACCGCCAAGGATGTGTTGACTGACGGCGTGAATTGGACGCACGCACTCGATGCAATTCAACTACTTCCCTGGCTGGGAAAACTCAACATCCCAATCACGCTGAAGAACCCCGATGGAACCGTAGCCGCCACAATCCAGAGAAGTTCTGCAGGTTTGCGAGTCACAGCGGGTGCTGTCAGTCGGGATGCTTCACATGTTTTCGGTCGATTCCAAGAGTTTGTTCCCCAGGTGCAACGGACACTCGTTGGTCAAGCGCAGAACAACACCTGTGTCAAAGCGTCCCTCGAAATGGTCTTGAACGACTTGAAGGTGCCAAATGCGGATTGGAATTTGATGCGAATAACGCATCCATTGGGGCACAGTTTGCAAGAGACGTATGACATGCTCAAGAATGCACTCAAGGGCACATCGCATTCCCCAATTGAGGCGGGGCTTTCCAATCTTCAACTCGATTTCCGTCAGTTGAAGGACATCGTTGCGAGGTCAAAGCAACCGACACTCGCCTTCACTCGGGCCGTAGATGGTACCTCCCATGCCGTTGTGGTTGATGCACTCAGGGTGGTCAATGGGGTTGAGTTCTTGGAGGTAAGGGATCCTTGGTCCGCAAAATACCTCTTGATTCCAGTCACGGAGTTCAAAGCCAAGTTCACGGGTTCGGCGGTCTATTTCCCATATTGGTAGCAGACACAAATTGGAAAGAATGGTCAGTTCGTTTGCATCAATGGTAGCTCTGAAGATGAAAACAGATCACGGGAAGTCGTATGCAACTTGACATGATGAATGCCCCGGTGGATACGAATCAGTTGTTGGGTACGGTGGTTACTGTGCGTGCCTCAATGCTAATCCAAGGTTTTCGTTGCTGGCTCTGTCCGGTACCAAAAACCGACAAAGCTTTTTATTCCAGCGCCATCGTTTTGAAACGCCCCGGGTTGGTATGCGAGTTGTTTAGTACTCCTGGAACAAACCATCGAGTCGGAGGCCCAGGAATTCCATTTGGAATCGATGAGGTGATTGTGACGGGTACACTGTCAAAGTCGCCATTTCCTGAGTTTGTTGCCATGTTGACGGACATCACTTCCGTAATTGTGATTGGATACCAAGGCAAGGAGATTTCCATTGATCTGACCGACATCGACAAACCACGTGACAGGGAGCTGAAAGATTGCGTCGGATTAAGTATGGAGGAAAAAGCACAATGGACAGGCGAGATCATCAGACGCCGTAAATTGTGGTAGCCATCATGGAAGGGAAATCAAAGGGGCAGGCGTTGTTGTGGGAGGCCAAGTGGATCAGCAGCCGAATGGCAGTTTCTGTTTCTGGGACCATTTCCCGTTTCAGAAGGACTTACTGCATGAGTGACCACAAACAAGAACTCTTGCCTGTCATTTCTATGCCGACAAGCATGTCGGACTTGGAAAGAATGACAGGTGTCCGGGTCTGTATCACGGGGCCGGTGTGGATACAGAACTGGCGATGCGCGTTTTGTGACGGAACTGACCTGTCGCAGGCCATTCCGAAAGATGCAATCCTGATCAAGTGCCCCGGATTGGCGGCGTCCATTCTCTGCTATGCCGGGGCAGGAGGGGACTACGGTTGTGTTGAATCTCTTACGCTCACAGGGGTGTTGGAAACATCGGTGGACCCCTCGTTTCCGTGTTTCGTTCATTCGATTGGCGACATCCAAGTCACGTTCGATAACAAAGTCATTTTCGTGAATGTCCAAGAAGTCATACGTCAAAGGGAGGCCGAGATATCCGAAATCGAATCCAATCCAACACTTTCCGCGCTGGACAAAGAACGTTACACGTCAGAAATCCGCAGACAGATGAGAACATAGTAGGGCGGGGGCGGGGTGGCCCGGCTTGAGGCATTGGACAACGTTGCATGTGCCACTGCTTGGCCGCTCTGGGCCAAGCAGTGCCGGGGGAGGACGAACTACTCTCTCTGCTTCTCCGAGGACTCCGAAGCAGTGGCACGGCGCAGCAGGAGTCACGCTGAGATCAGACACATCGGAAATCTGGGAGTTCCCGCCGCTGATCCTGAAGAAGGTTGCTGATGGACGCGCTCTACCTATTCTGCCACAGCCGGGCGAATGATCTGGAGATCCGGTATTCGCTGCGCAGTCTGGCGAAGCATCTGCCGTTCATCCGCAAGGTCTGGATCTTTGGCGACCGGCCGGCGTTTTTGTCGGCCGACACGTCGCTCATCGAGCATGTGCCGCATGAGTATGCGGCGCGGCTGGACAGGTCGCCCGTGCCGGTCCGCAACACGTTCAAGATGCTGTTTCTCTCGTCGCTGATTGGCGACCTGACGGCCGGGTATCTCTGGATGTGCGACGACTACGTGCTGCTCGAACCGTTGACCGCGGCCGACGTCCAGCGCCACCGGTTCGTCGAGGACATGCGCGAGGTTCCCGTCCGGGGGGCGGGGCTGTGGAAGGAGGCGATGTGGCGGACGTATGAAGTCCTGCAACGGCTCGGCTACCCCGTCTTCAACTTCGAGGCCCACTGTCCCACCTACCTGCGCAAGCGGTGGGTCTTCGACGCCTACTGCGACTTCCAGGACTTCGTCACGGACGACCGGTTCTATGGGATGATCGGCCCGTCGGCGATCCTGAACCACGCCCTGAAACACCACCACCTGCCGCTCACCAAACTGGCCACCGAAAACTGGCGGGCCGGGTTCTACGAACGGAGCTTTCCCTACGAAGAGATCGTCGAGCACTGCCGCGGCCGGAAGTTCCTCAACTTCGACGACGAGGGTTTCGGCGGCGACATGCACCGGTTCCTCGACGAGCGCTTCCCCGAGCCGTGCGTGTATGAACAGAGCAACCCGGCCGCTGCGAGCCCCGGTGATCGCGACCAGCGATCGACATCGGTCCAGCGATCAACTTCGGTTCCCGTGCAGCTCCGCCAAACGGACACGGGGACGCACATCGCAACGGCCACCGATCCACCCAATGTCTCCGCGGAGGCGGACACCCCGGCGCTGGCCCTGGAACGGCTGTCGCGGAAACTTCGGGATCACCCCGTCTCATAGCGATCGGCACGATGTTGGTTCGATGCGGGGGGAGCCACTTCCGGTCGCCGGGGTAACGCGGGAGTTTAAGTTTGCGGGAAGCCGCTTCGAGGCGCGCTGGCTGGACAGCTTTCTTGACGGACGGTGGAATTGCTTGCACACCAACCTCGCTCGGCGACCCGGCACGGTGGCAGACTTGCGGGCATGGTGGCCACGGTTTCCCTCGACGAATGTGCGGAAAAGAGGGTCTCCAGACTCCGCGAACGCGCCGAGCAATTGGCCGACATCGCATCGCCGAAAAACGGACGGGCGAGATTGTGGCGCGAAGCGCTGCGACGTGGCATCGCACCCAAGCATTGCCGTCGCGCGCTGATTGAATCCGTGAAATCGACCGCGACGAGTCTGTGTCCCGAGTGCTGGGAATCCATTTCCACCGGGACCGAGGCTTCAAGCAGCGTGCGCATCGATCAACAGGGCAATCTCCACTCGGAAGTTGTCTCGCTCCGTCGCATTGAACTGCACGGCTTGTGGGGCAGCGTCACAATCTCTCCGTGGCAGGGACCAGCGCCGCGCTGGGTGCTATCACGGCTCGGGGCCATCGCGGTCATAGCGGTGTTGTTCTTCGTCCCGTCCGCCTTGTTTGGGCTCATGGGGCATCAAGGATTCGTCGGAATGCAACCCTTCGCATTGGGCGGCTTTGTCTTGGGTGTGGCTGGAATGTTGGCGGCGGCCGTGGTCTATCGACCACGTGCCGTCGAACCGATCGATGTGGCGTGGGAATTGGTGGTGCCAGAACTACTCCACAATCCTGAGCACATGCTCGGGCCGGACGGCATCGATTTCCTCGCCGGACTGGCGAGCGTGAGTTGTGGTCGTGGTGACGTGTCTCTCCGAGAGCCGATTCTCCGGCGGGCAATTCAAGCCGTTGGTCATCTGGTGCGGCAAGGGACAATTCCGCCGAACCAACTCGCGGAATTGCTGCATCTCCATTGGGATGATGCGTCACGACAGCGTCGCAAGCACGGCCTCCGCGAAGATGTCCTGAAGGACTTGTTGCGGCAGGTGCTGAACGGCCAGATTCCGCTCGCCTGCGTTGATGTCGCCACGCGGAATGGAAAGACGCTGTCGCGGCTCCAGCAAGACGAACCGATTGCCATCGTCTGGCGCGTCGTCGAGGACGCGAAGTCGGCCGGACTCGTTCCGTCGGATTTGATGTCGATTGCGATGGTGTCGCCCACCTTTGGCGCGCTGCTGGAAGCGGCCTCCGTAGGCGCGTCAGATTTGGCTGAGTTCCTGGCGATGCTTCATCTGGAAGACTTTCACACAGTGCCTGAAGGACTGCTGACGGCTCGGCAACTTCTCGCACTGAAAAAGCACAAGCTTTTCCGCGACCACCCCACACTGCTGGCTCAGACAGCGCCGCAGGGCGAGGCGGATTCAGAAGGTATTCGGCTGACAGTCGACGGCTTGGTGTTCGACGGCAGGGTGTTTACTTCGCCCCCCGATGTCACCGTCATCCCGGTGACAGAGTTCGTCCAAACTGGATGGACGCATCAGCGGACGGATGGTGGGCCTGACCAACGTTACTCGGTCAATCCGCCGATGGGTTACTACCGCCACACGGGGTACTCGCTGGCCATAGGAAAGGTGAATCACCTCTACATTGATGATCCTGCCTTGCTCGCAGCGGACGTTCGTCGGCTGGCGGGCTTCTTGTTCCATCAATTGAAACCGACAGCCGCAGAATGGTCGCGGTATCCCACGACCACTGAATTGCCGCGAATCCTCGCCGAACCCACCTCGCGCTGCCCGCGCTGTCAGACTTGGTTGCGGCTTCGGCAGGGAACGATTGCCGATCGAATCCCCGCACCGGAACCACCCGTCCAACAGGAACAAGTTTGAGTGCGGCACGGTGAGCGGCGACTCTGCTCGCCCTCACAAAGCGCCGCCCCATAAGTCGAGATCCCAAATGAGATTCTTCCGTTACCGCCGCCCCAGTTTGAACACCGTTCTCGGCATCACCAGGGCGAAGAAGCGGCTCAAGAAAGTACTCGGCATCACGGCACTGCTCAAACCGTTCCGCTGGTGGCCCAATCTGAAACGCAAGATCAAGCGAACCGTGGGCTACGAATCCACCATAGGCCCACTGATTCGTCACGGACTGCCGAGACCAGGTGGATGCCTGCTCGTCTTGTTCGGTGGCATCGTGCTGATCGGTGGAACGGTGTGGGTGTCTCACCGTCCCGCCGATCATCGGCCTCACTCCAACCGCCGCATGGCTTCGGCATTCTCGGCATCCGACAGCAGCAGCGTGGCAAACATCGCGCGGCCGATGGCGAAGTCGTCGCCGACTCGCCGGTGAAATCAAACGCTCGTCCGTGGCCAATGCGGACACCGAAACATGATGGCGGTCTTCGGTTGTGGGAACGTGATCCGCCCGCGACTCAGTTCCACGGCGGACAACGACAGTCTCGCGCAGTCCGTGTTCCGCTGTCCGGCGATGACGCCGCGCAGCCTCATGGCCTTGAGCGCAACGGCTGCCGTAGTACTCGTTGACCATCCGCTGCGACAGCTCGGCACTGTCCACCCGGATTTTCTGCGATGTCAGGAACCGATTGCACAAATCCCGGATCGTCACTCCACCGGATCATCACTCGGCGGGTGTCGGCGGGTGTCGACCGTGGCATTCGTCCCGCTTGCAGATCGTCCCGCTGGTCGGGATACTTCGCCACCGCCGCTTTCGGATCATCCCACCGTCCGAAGTCGTGGAGCTTCCCCTTGATTGTCTTGACCCACAGCCCGTTTGCGTGTGGGAATTCGGGATACGGATTGGTCGGTTTCTTGTTCGCCATGTTCAGCGCCCTCGGGTGTCGTGAAAGGCCAATAAATCTACGTTTCCAAGAACACGGCCTGTTTTTCAGGCTTTGCGCCCGTAGCTCAGTTGGATAGAGCAACGGATTTCTAATCTCCCAAGAGGACTACGCTATACGATAGAGGACTACGAACTATGCCATGAAAATAGGACGTTCTTAGATTCCCGCCGTCGAGTGGTATCGCGTGGTTTAGTCCTCACCAGTCGGAACAGAGATGGAACGACGTGGCTTGTGTGGGGCGATTTTCAGGGTAGTCTGTCATCGGGTTCCGGCCGGGTTGCAAACCGCGTCGGATGAAATCGGCTTGGCGGCTTCGCGGGTTCCTACTTCCCTGCGAAGCCGCCGAGCGGCCCGTCTCTCCGAAGTAGGAGTCTTGACGATGCGTGGCATTCACGGGCTGATGAATCTCGTCGCCTCTTGGTCTGGTCGAGAGATCGACCGGCAAGCAATTCTGAACGACTCGG
>JANMLE010000506.1:0-1933 GCA_031372385.1 Planctomycetota bacterium
CCTGAGCCAACGGCGAAGGTATCGGGTGCCAGTGCCCTAATTCGTGTGCCGGCAGCACAAGCGGAGATGGACGCCTCTTTCCACCCCACCTTCGCCGTTGGCTCAGGGTTAAACGACTCAAATGTCACGCTCTCCCGCGCGTGAGGGATAACGGCATTGGCGAGGCTGGAGACCGGGAGCTGAAGGAAGTAGAGTCCCGTCTTCTGCAGCCTCCCGCCTTCTGTCTTCAGCCACCACTCCCATGCCCGAATACATTCGACCAGTCCGCCCAGAAGAACGTCCGCGCGTGGCCGTGCTGGATTTCGACGGCACCCTCAGTCTGATCCGTGCCGGGTGGGTCGAGATCATGGTGGACCTGATGATGAACGTTCTGCAACCGCTTCCCGGAACGACCGAATCCGATGCTGACCTGGTCGCGCACATCACCGACTTTGTCCTGAATCTGACGGGGCGGCCGACCATTTATCAGATGGACTATCTCGTCCGTGAGGCCCGGCAGCGGGGTGGCGAGCCGGAGTCCGCCGCAATCTACACGCAGCGGTTTCTCGACACGCTGCACGAGAAGACGGACCGTCGAATCAAGGCATTGCGGGCGGGTGACGTGACGACCGAAGATTTACTCGTTCCCGGTTCCCGGTCGATGCTGTCCGACCTGATCGCGCGCGGGATGCAACTGACGCTGGCCAGCGGGACCGCCGTGACGGACGTGCGGCACGAAGCCGCGCTGCTGGGGATCGACCACTTTTTCGAAGGCCGGATCTTCGGACCGGGCGACGATCCGCGGGTCTTCTCGAAGCTGGCGGTCATGCAACAGGTGCTGGTCGACACCGGATGCCGCGGCACCCAGTTGCTGGGATTCGGGGACGGCTTCGTCGAAACCGAGAACATCAAGCAACTCGGCGGCATCGCCGTCGGCTGCGCCACGGATGAGGAACACCGCAGCGGCCGGGTCGAGGAATGGAAACGGACGCGACTGATTCAAGCCGGCGCGGACGTGATCGTGGCCGACTATCGCAACTGGCCGACGCTGGCCGAACGGTTGTTCGCGATCTGACGTCATGAAGAGATGCAGGGGGACGGCTTCTTCAGAGTAGGGTGGGACCAGCTCGCTTCGAGCGCCGGCCCACCATCGGGAAACATCGAGACTTGCTGGTGGGCCGGCGCGGCGAAGCGCCGCTGGTCCCACCCTACATCCTGCTCAGTGTCAAAAGCCTGTCTGGCGAATCCGGCGGGCGCTCAGTACGCTGACGCGGCGACACGCACACGACCACTTCGCGGACAAGGGACTGCGGACAAGGAACGTGTCAACCTCTCCCGCTTCAAGGAACTCCCCATGCACAAACTGACCGCTGCGATTCTGATCCTGGCCGCCGCCGGATGTGGAATGAAGTCGCTCGAAGAGCAGACGAAGAAGTCGCCCGACAGCATCATCGGGAAGAAGACGCAGAACATCGGCGAGTTCGATCCGAAAGCGGGAGCCACGGTCAGCGATTCCAAGATTCACGCCACCGACCCCATCACCTCGGGGACATCGGCGTACGGGCCGATGCTGGAAAAGATTTCGAAGTCGCACATCGAGCACGCCGTCAATCTGTTCCAGGCCACCGAGGATCGGTATCCCAAGGATCTCGACGAGTTCATGGACAAGATCATCAGGCCGAACAACATCCAGTTGCCCGTCCTGCCTGGTGGCAAGCTGTACCAGTACGACGTGGAAAACCACAAGCTGGTCGTGGTGGAAGCCCCGGCGGCCCCGAAGCCCTGAGAGCCTGTCCGTAGAGCCGCCGTCGCGAGGGGTGGGGGGGTAGTTTTTATTACTGAAGAAGGGGGAATTTTGAACCAAAAAACACAAAGAGGGGCAGGAAAAAAAAAAAACAACCCAAAAAACAAGACCCCGAAACAAAAAAAAACCCCCAAAAAAAAACCACAGCGA
>JANMLE010000597.1:0-2170 GCA_031372385.1 Planctomycetota bacterium
CCGACAGGTTTCCGTCGGTGTCTTCGGAGTACGCGATGCGGACGTTGTCGAACTGGCGCAGGTCCGCCAGCGCGACCTTGTCGAGTGACAAAGTCATTTCACACTTCGGCCCGACACTCAACGAATGACGTTCACCGCTGGGGAGTGAAACCGTCAGCGCGTTGCCGGGAAGGTCGATCGCCACGATCGCCCCGTCAAACTGCAGGCTGCGGGTCGCGGTGATCTCGTGGATCTCGGTGTCGTGCTGCAACGAGACCCGGTCGCCCGGTTTCAGTGAGGCGGCTGTCATGGGAGCGTTCTCGTGCGTGGTCGCGCCGTTGATGCTCACCTTGCACTTGGCGGCGACGGGCAGCTTGAGTGAACCGGCCGTCGTCCCCTGTCCGATCTGGATCGACAGGATCGATTGAACGCCATCGTAACTGGCGACGAAGCCGACCGTGGTCACCGTGCGGCGCGCGGTCAGGCTGTTCAGCACACGCCCCTTGTTTTCACCCGGTTCGGTGAGGTGCGTGATCTCCAGACGGTCGCCGTGTTGCAAGTCGCGCAGCTTGACGGTTTGCCCGTTCAGCTTCACGACCGCGCTCTCGGGGACGCGGACTGGCAGGTCGTCGCGCATGCCCCCTTCTTCCATCGACAGCACCAGCCGCGATTCATTCAGCAGCAGTTCCTTGAGCGTTCCGCGTGTCAGCACCGGCCGGTCGACATCCATTTTCACAACCAGATCGGGCTGGTTCTTGTCGATGGTCATGTCCACGTGATCACCAGGCTTCAACTCGCGCAGCAGGATGTTTCTCTTGTCGTTGAGCAGAAAGATCAACTGCTTCTTCGGAACCTTGAACGTTTCCAACGCCCCGTTGTTCAGATCCTGGATGGAGAATTCGTTCTTGTCCTCGACGACCTGATGGACCAGGCCCCGCGTCTTGTGGATTTGGGGGGGGCCGCCCTTACCACCGGGCCACAGCATTGCGACGCACATCAGCATCGAGACCGCGAGCGCGCCGGCGGCAATGTAGGTGCGACGCTTGCCGTCGTTGGGGGCGTCGTCCGACACCACCTCGTTCCCGGCCGGCCCTCCCACCAACTTCAGGTCAATCTGCAAGTCAGACAGTGCTTCGTCGGCACTCTTGTAGCGCAGGGCCTGATCCTTTTGCGTCAGCTTCTGGACGACCTTGGCGAGGTCGGGCGGAACACCCTCAAGGACGCGGCCGATCTCGGGCAGACGCCGGTCCGGCGCGGCATGCCACATCATCCACGCGACCTGTTGATTGCGGCCCTTCGCGTTCAAGCCCGGAAACAGTTCCTCAAAGTTCGGTCCGCACATCAGGTCGTAGGCCGAGAAGCCCAACGAGTACAGATCGCTCGCCGGACCGACGTCGCCGAAATCATCGGACACCGTTTCGGGGGCCATGTATTTCGTGGTCCCCTTCAGCAGGCTGCCGTCGGCGGTGGCGACTCGGCACGCCAGCCCGAAGTCACCGAGCTTCACGCGGCGACGGGCATCGATCATCAGGTTCCCTGGCTTGATGTCGCCGTGGATGACCCCTTGCGCGTGCAGGTATTTCAGGGCGCGCAACACATGAGCCAGCGTGGCCCGCAGCGCGCGGAGATCGATCTGTCGCCCCGCCAAGCGTTCAGCCAGGCTCCCCTGCATCAATTCCAAGACCAGCCAGCCCCGCTCACGAACGATGTCGAAGATCGTGACGATGTTCGGATGCTGCAGCGACGCCAGCAACTGCGATTCCTGCCAGTAGCGTTCCAGCCGCTGCGGATCGTCGACGAATTCCTGATGCAACTGCTTGATCGCGACCTCGCGCCCCAGCTCCGTATCACGGGCGCGATACACGGTCGCAAAGCTGCCCGAGCCGATCTTTTCCAGTATTTGATAACGCGTATCGAGCGACACGATCTGATCCCAGGGAGTCACCGTTGTCCGTCAGTTGGCACGGCAGGATGAACCATCGCGGCGTTTGGTTCAAGGTTCCGCCGATTTCCGGCCCAGGTCGATCGATTCATGGTCGCCGACGGCCGGACGGTTCCCGGTGAACACCCCTTTCATGATCCCGCCGATCTGACGCATCGCACTATGAGCGGCGTCCCAGTACTCGGCATGCTGGACCGTCACGCGAAACAGGCCGTGCAGCGGATCGGGCAAACCCCGCGGCAGCCATTC
>JANMLE010000598.1:0-2660 GCA_031372385.1 Planctomycetota bacterium
GCCAATCGAAATTCGGAGCTTCTGCGGGGGGCGGCAACATCAGCGGGGCTCGTGCGGGGCACGGAGTGGTTTGGCGACCGCCGGATTATAGGCCCAGTCCCGACCGGACGCACAACCAAGTTGCCGTCGACAATCGAGAACCTTGTCTCGCAAACCAATCATGACCGTGAGGGCCAATTGGCCGAGGCCGACCGCAGGCCGGCAAGCACAGTCTCAGTTCCCCGCCCGCGGCCGGAGGCGACGCAATCCCATTTGGACCTCTTCCAATGTCACCGACTTGTCGCCGTCGGTGTCCAACTTCAGCAGGCGTTCCTTCCAGTCGGCCGGAAGCTCTTCGCCTGTGAGTTTTCCGTCCTGATCGCGGTCGAGGCGCTTGAACACGGCTTCCAGATTTGGTGTTTCGACGTTCACTGCGGGAAGGCCGCCGGACTTTCCGCTGGTGTAGTACTCGATGTAACCGATCATCATTTCGTCGAACGTCTGCGGTCCCCATTTCACGGTCCGAGACGGGTCGGGATTCGCCGGGTTGTTCTTGCTGTTGTCGTACCAGGCCGTCAGATTGAGCGTGGTTCCCTTGGGGAGTTCGAGCGGTTCGGCCAGCCGATACGAGAGCTGCCAGTTGAAGTCGTAGCGGGGGACGTCGAGCAGCGTCTGCTTCCGTCCATCGGGGAATGTCGCTTCATACTTGAAGGCTTTGCCGCGCAGGTGCATGTGCGGAAAGAAGGCCATGATCGTCGTGTCGGCGTGCAGGGTTTGATTGGCGGTCACGGCATGATTGTCCGCGCCGGGCGGAATCGACAGCCGGGGGTTGGCGATGCCGGACACTTGAACCAGGTGGGCCGGTTCCTTGTCGGCGAAGACGAAGCCCAGTTTGGTCTGGTCTTGGGTCGCCGTTCCGTTGGGTGTGAAGTGCATCTGAAATTTCAGTCGCGCACCGGCCGGCAGTTTTTTCCCGAACCCCTCGGAGAAAACCAACGCATCGTGTCCGGGGGCATACGCGACAAAGAATCCGCCCGACTCATCATCGCCCGCCGTGCGGTCGGCTTCCGCCCTGCTCCGGTCAGCGGGAGGGAGCAGGAACACGACGACATGGTGAACCACTTCGGGGGCCGTGGGGCGAATCTCCATTGCCCGGACCCACTTGTCCTCCTTCAACCCGGTCTCCACGATGACGTCCTGATACGGCATGATGCCGGTCGCCTTGACGGGCATCGGTTTTGGCAACTGCACGACGTGTTCCGGCTGCCCGATGCGCCATCCCGCCACGAACTGCCGGGGCAATGGTGCGTCGGTGGGATCACCCGCGGGCTTCCCGTTGCCCAGCCAGGCGAGCAGGTCGGACTTCTCTTGGTCGGACAGAGACTTGTCATTGGCCCAATGGCTGGGCTGTCCCTTCTCGGGCCGTGTCGCGAACCACGGGGGCATGACGCCGCGTTCGACCGCCTGACGGATCGCTCCGGCTTGAGCCGCCACGTTGTCGAAGGTGTCGAGTGGAAACGGAGCCGCGCCGCCATCGCGGTGACATTCCACGCAGCGCGACTGCAGGATCCGCGAGATCCGGTTATGGAACGTGATGTCCGTGGACGCCGCCGCGGCTTCCGCCAGATCCAGAGGGCAACCGGGTGCCTGCGTCGCGGCGACGAGGAGCGGGCGTCGATCGATCGCGGCGTTGATCGCCAGCTTCAGGTATTCGTGGCGCGGGGCGTCAAGTGAATACTCAAATCCATACTGGTCATCGACGGCCCCGCGGTAGATGACGGTGCGCCGCGCATCCAGCACGAACACGTCGGTGGTGTGAGTCGCCCCAACGGCGCGGGCCACGGTGCCGTCGTTGTCGCGAACATACGGGCCGGTCAAACCGTGGGTCGCGATCACCGCCTGAATGTTCTCCAGCTTGTCACTGGCGGTGGGATTCACGTAGATGAACGGCACCTTTCGATCGGCAAACTGCCGTTCGAGCGCCGCCAGCGACGGAGCGTATTTCTTGCTGATGGGGCAGGTGGTGTTCGTGTACGCGATGACCACTGCGGGGCGGTCGGCGAAGTCGCCAAGTCGAAACGCCCGTCCGTTGATGTCTGTCAGGTTCAGGTCGGCGATCATGCGGCCGATTCCGTTGTCACCGGGGACGAGCCGCTGCGGGGCCTGTCGCAAGGCGGGTTCGGCGGTTGCAGTCGCTTTGGGTGGAGCCTCTGTCTTTGTTGCGACGGGAGTTGAGTTTGCCGCCGGCTTGGTCTCATTGTCCGTGTCATTTTCGCGGACCGTTTGAGCGGCCTTCAAGACTGCGTCAAAGCCGCGCTTGCGAATCTCGGCCTGCGCTTCGGCGAGGGTGACGATGTCGTCGCCGTCCACGTTCAGTTCCCGGAACAGGCCGGCACCCAACTCCGCCTTGGTCAGCCGGTCATCGCGATCCTTGTCGAGAGCCCGAAACCGTTCGGCAACCCGGTCGTCCAAGGCTTTCCCGCGCACTCCGGGCGAATCACCGGATTGAGCCCGCACCATCACACCCGCCAAAGCGAGTCCCACCATCACCGCCATGCCGGCGAACATCCCATTCCTGATCGTCATCACGTCTCTCCTGAATCCGCGTCGCTGAATCCCCGGCCGATCATATCGATCCGGGTGAGACTCATGAACACCGGGATCGACAGGGACTACCCCGT
>JANMLE010001367.1:0-3576 GCA_031372385.1 Planctomycetota bacterium
CAACGCAACTGCATCGGCATGGTGGCCGAGCGGCAGGAGCGGATCGCCGGCTTCATGATCTACGAACTGCTCAAGTCGCAACTGCATGTGCTGAACTTCGCCGTGGCACCGTGGGCGCGCCGCCAGGGCGTCGGCACTCAGATGATCGAGAAGCTGGTCAACAAGCTCTCGCAACAGCGACGGCAGGAAATCTGCCTGGAAGTGCGCGAGACCAACCTCGATGCCCAAAAATTCTTCCGCAGCCAGGGCCTGTCGGCGTCGAACATCCTGCGCGGCCATTACGAGGATACGGAAGAGGACGCCTACGTGATGCGTTACCAACTGTACCCCAGCGACGAAGTCATCCTCCCCTTCGTCCCGAAGAACCGCATCGCCCAATTCGACAGCGACAGCGAGTCCGAAGCGGCCTGATCGTGTCAGGGGCTTGGGATCGCCTCCGAAATAGCCGTCGCGATTGTCGTCTTTCGCTCCGCGAAAGAACGCTCTTTCGCGGAGCGAAAGGCGACATGCATTGATGCGCCGATCCTTACCGAAAGGAATCACCGCGAAATTCAAGCGGCGAATCGGCAGGTAGGTAGCCATCATCGCTCCGCGTGACAAGCTGAGTGCTCAAGTACGTCGGGGTCTCCGCCATTCGTGTTAAGGCGATCGGCAGAAGTTGGCATACAAGCGCGCGGCGCAAGCGAGTGAGTTTTTAGACACACTTGCTTGCGCTGCGTGCTTGTATGTGGGCAAATTTTCATCTGCCGATCGCCTAAAAACAGAAGAGGAGACCTTCGGTCAGCCGTTTCGGCGGGGTCGGGAGACCCGCGCCGAACAGTCCGTCAACTGAATTGGCGGAGAGGCGTCCGTGCTACGGCTGATTCTCAGCGAATCACGACAGCTTCAATTCGCCCATATTTCCAACAGGGCGCGCACGCGGGGCTGGATGAGCGGTTCCCAGGCTTCATCGAATGCCGATCGCAGCGCGTCGATGGCGGGTCGGGACTTGTGCTCGGGAAAGAGTCGAAGCGCGCGGGCCAATGACCGGCGGTCCCGCTCGTTCAGCGGCAGTTGATCGACCAGCGATTGGATTTCATGGTCGTCAACTTCCTGCAGCGTCTGAGCCGTTGCCAACAGCACCTTGCCGATGGGCGAGTCGTCGCGCAGGAACGGCTCGTAGTCGGATTGAAAATGCGCGCGTTGCAGCCGGGTCAATCCGCGCCGCGCGAATTCGGCCTTGAGCGGCGGGTGCAACATGCCGAAGACCCAGGCCGACGTGAGATTGGCCACCGGTCCCGTTTCGCGATCCGCCAGCAAGGCATTGATCGCCTCGCCCGAACGTGGTGAACGGCGCGACTGCGCGAAGACGAACTCGCGGCTGATGGTCCAGGTCCACGAGGGATTCGGCACGATCATCCGGGCCACGGGCAGCATGTACGCCATCCATCCGACGTCCGGTTGCGGCTTCTTCGGATTCGACTCGGGGGGGATCGAGAAGACGTCTTCGGGTCGGTTCAGAAAGGTGAGCAGTAAGTCGTCAAACGCCCGGAACGTTCCGCGTTTCAACAGCGAATGAGCCAGTGACGCGAGCGCCTCGGACGAGCGTGTACCGGCACCCGGCTTCCGCTCGGGGATGCAGGTTGCCAGAAACGACAGCAGGTTGGAGATCGGTGCGTCACCCGCAGGAATGACGCGCGCTCCGGCCGTCTGTTGTTGGTATTCGGCCAACAGCGTTCGATAGAGGCCGGGCTCAAACGCCGCCGCGAGCCGGCACTGGGGCCCCACTTCAAAATCGAACTTCATCAACCGACCGGTGGCGCTCTCGATGGCCAGATGCTGGTTCGGCTTGTCGAGAGTCAGGACGCCATCCTGCAGTTGCAGAGGATCTTGCAGTTTATGAACTTGAATCAAGGTCGCGACGGGGGCGGCCTTCACCTGCAGCATCAACGGAGGCAGCATCTGTCCGGGTTCAACCTTCATGCCGATTCCGAATTGGAAGTTTACCCGGTGGCCCTGGGCATCCGGTGGATGAGGGGACATCGTCGCGGAGCCGATCACCGACTGACGGATGCCGCTGGCCTCATACCGCAGCGCCTGCCGGGGTGAGTCGATTGTTGATGACTTCGGGGTCAGATGAATCCAGATCGAAAAGACCTCGCGATTCGGGTGCTCCACGATGCGGGCATGGAACAAACACGCTTGCTCCCGGTGTGAGATCGCGAGCCGCAGATGCGCGACGAGTGCTCCCGGTGGCAACTCTTTTTCAGCATCGAGCTTGGTGTCGGCCGGACCGGTGAGGTGGATGGAGAAATCGTCGTCGGTCGACTCGATCGAGTTCACCCAGCGGGCCATCCGCACAAACACTTCCTCGTCCTTCGAGAAGTCTTCCGACAGCGCGGGGGCCTTGGGGTACTCCACCAGCCGCACCCGCAGGATCGATGCCCCGTTGCCGAACGGTGGCGTGATGATCTCGACCTCGTGCTTCAGGAAGCGGGCCGCGTCGCTCAGCTTCTGCTCGATCTTCGATTTCGTCTCGCTGTCGAGCACCGTCCCCGCGGGAAGATCGAGATACCGGATGACGTCGTCCGCCGAGTTCTTCTGCGCGCCAACAACTTCAATCTCACCCAACACGGCGCGCGGTCCCTCGTCCTGAATGTCCACCACGAGTGTGGCGGTTCCATCGGATTCCGGCCGGGTGCTGACCGCGAATCGCGCGTCGAAGTAGCCCAGCGTGTGGAACACTTTCTTGAATTCTCCCCGCTGACTGAGCCAATGTCCGTCAGCGAACGACGCCGGCTTGCCGACCCGCCACAGCGCCGGGTGCGACTTCGGTGGCTGCGTCTGTTCGACGCGCGGCGATGTCAGCCGCGTCTTCAACCGTTCGACAGGGATCGTCGTCGCCCCGGTGATTTCGATCTGACCGCAAACGGAACGCGCGCCTTCGTCGATGGTGACCACGATCGCCGGTCGCGTGGCATCGAAGCGCGCGGTGACCGTCGCTTCGGCAAATCCCAGGTGCCGGTAACCGTCACGCACCTTGTGCTCCAACAACGACAGCAATTCGTCCCGCGGCGTGTCGGGGTGACCCGCCAGCAGGATGTCCATGTTGAAACCGAGCGCCGATCGCAGTTGCTGGGAGTCGAATGACTCGTTGCCCGCGAATTGGATTCGATCGGGATCACCGAGTTCACCGACCGTGGCGGGGTCCGCCGCCGCAATCGATGCCAGAGTGAGTGTGAGCGTGACGAAGCAGATCACCATCCATGTCAACCGTCGCATGCGCAAGTCTCCGTTCCAATCGTTGGCCCTGTCCCGGCCGTCCATTCCGGGCGGGTCTTGTATCAAACCCGGTTGAATCTGTCAGTCTGTTTTCCGGGTGCATGTCAGCTTTTGAATTTCCGGCTCTCCGCCATTCCTGTTGAAAGTTGTGTGACGAGAGCGGCAAGGCGCTAGCCGCCGGTGATTTCCTGCCTGACCGGCGGCTAGCGCCTTGCCGCTCACGGGTGTTGTTCAACAGGAATGGCGGAGTGCCCATTTTCCCCGAAGGGGTCTTGGAAACCAGCCCAGGGCAAGCGACGCATCAGAGCGCCGCCC
>JANMLE010000622.1:0-2041 GCA_031372385.1 Planctomycetota bacterium
TCCAACGCTTCCCTATCAACTCGGCTGTCCCGTGTGGGCCTGCGGCGACTGGGTGGGCAAGCTGTTCGTTTCCGGAGCCAAGAAGCACGAGTACTTGCATCAGTACTCGATGGCCTTCAACACCGTGGAGGGGAACAGCACCTTCTACGGACTGCCGTCGCTCGACACCGTGCGGCGCTGGTGCGATGAGGCGCTGCCGGGGTTTCGGTTTGCGTTGAAGTTTCCGCGGGCCATCAGTCATGAGAAGCAACTGGTGGATGCCGGGGCGGAAACCCGCGCGTTCCTGTCGATCTTGGAGATTCTGTCCGCGACCGATCACTTGGGGCCGTCGTTCCTGCAATTGGGACCGTCGTTCTCGGCCGCGCAGCTTCACGATCTGGCCACCTATCTGCGCGAGTTGCCCGAAGAGTTTCCGTTTGCGGTCGAAGTGAGGCATGCAGACTTCTTCGATCACGGTCCGCACGAGCATGCGCTGGATGAGTTGCTGATGCGGTTGCAGATTGACCGGGCTCTCTTCGACAGCCGCGCGCTGTTCTCGACACCGCCGAAGGATGACGCTGAAGCCGAGGCGCAGCGACGCAAGCCGAAGTCTCCGTTGCGGCAGACGGTGACCGGACAACGACCGCTGCTGCGGTTCGTCGGTCGCAACGAGGTCGCTGCCGCGCGGACCTGGATTGACGAATGGGCACCGGTCGTCGCGCGGTGGATCGGTGAGGGACTCACCCCGTATGTGTTCGCCCACACGCCGCACGATCAACACGCGCCGGAACTGGCGAGGATGTTTCACGACGCGCTCTCCAAGCATCTTCCCAACATCGCACCGCTTCCCACATGGCCGGGCGCTGCCAGCGCGTCGGTGGATCGACAGCGTCAGCAAGAACTGTTCTGAGGCTTGAGTGAGGCTCCGCTTCAGACCCACGAGGCCAGCCGAAGGAACGGCATTGCAAATTGGTAATTGCGAAATGCAAATTGCAAAATGGAAGACAAGGAATTCGTCTCGCGTTCTGTGGGGATCTTTCAATTTGCACTTTGCAATGATCAATTTGCACTTTGCAATCTCTTCCCAAACTTGAAGGACTCCCTCGCTGACGCTGCGGGTTGGTATTGTCTGTGGGAACTTTCCGCGGACACGAGTCGTCGAACGTTCGGTGCCGCGTCGAATCTGCAGATCACGCCTGATTGGAGAATCGCCATGAAACGTTTCCTGTGCCTGACGTTAGGGTTGTTGATTGGATTGTCAAACGCGGTCGCCTCCGCCCAGGGTGTGTTGATCATCACCAACCATCCCGTGCCTCTGCCCCGTCCGTGGCCTCACCCAATCCCCACTGTTCGCCCAGCGCCCCCGCCTTCCGTTTCCTACAAGATCAAGGAACTGGGGGTCCACGCCCGCATCACCGATCAGGTGGCGCGCGTCCAAGTTTCGCAGTCGTTTGTGAACACCGGCAGCGTGCAGATGGAGGTTCAGTTTCTGTTCCCGCTGCCGTATGACGGCGCGGTCGACAAGTTGACGCTGCTGGTCGATGGCAAGGAGTTTCCGGGCAAGCTGTTGCCCGCCAAGGAAGCCCGCGCCATTTACGAGGCGATCGTCCGGTCCAACAAGGATCCGGCTCTCTTGGAGTGGATGGGGAGCGGCCTGTTTCAGACCAGCGTCTTCCCGGTGCCGCCGGGTGCCGAGCGAAAGGTCACGCTGAACTACAACCAATTGCTGCGGAAGGATCGCGGGCTGACCGATTTCCTGTTCCCGCTCAGCACGGCCCGCTACACATCGCACCCGGTCGAGAAGGTGGAATTCCAGATCGCGATCGAATCGGGGATCGACATCAAGAACGTCTACTCGCCGACACACGGGGTTGATATCAAACGGCCCGACGCCAAGCACGCGGTCGTGTCGTACTCGCGCACCAACGAAGTGCCAACCAGCGACTTCCGGTTGCTGTTTGACGTCGACAAGGGACAGGTCGGCGCGAGTGTCATCAGCTACAAACCCAAAGAGGGGGAAGACGGTTTCTTCCTGATGCTGGCCAGTCCGCAGGTGAAGGCC
>JANMLE010000632.1:0-5856 GCA_031372385.1 Planctomycetota bacterium
GGAGTCTTTTTCATGCCGCAAAGTCTCGATTTGAGCCTTTTTCAGCGACGTCGTGCGGCATGAAAAAGACTCCCGACCCCTTCTCGGATAGCCTCTCAGAATGCGGAAACCCGTTGGTTTGACGCCATTCACCGCGGAAGATACCATGCCCCGTCCCAAAGCGGGTTCAGGGGCCGGTGGTTTGCTGGTCCAGTGTCCAGCAGCAGATACCAAACGAGTCGCTCTCGAAGTGTGAGGAGTCGGCAACGTGTCAGAGATCGTGGTGAAGGATTTTCTGGAAGCAGGCATTCATTACGGACACCGGACGAGCCGGTGGAATCCGAAAATGCGGCCGTACATCTATGGCCGCCGCAACCTGATCCACATCATTGACGTGAAGGAGTCCGTTCGCGGACTGCTGCGGGCCAAGCGATACCTCCAAAAGGTGGCGTCGCAGGGAAGCCTCGTCCTGTTCTGTGGAACGAAGAAGCAGGCGGCCGACACCATCCGCGAGTCGGCGACCACGGCGGGAATGCCGTACGTCGATTACCGCTGGCTGGGTGGCATTTTCACGAACTTCCGCACCATCCGCAGCCGGATGAAGCGTCTGGAAGAGCTCGACCAAATCTTCAATTCGGGTGACATCGAATCCTATTCGAAGAAGATGCAGTCCAACCTGATCCGCGAACACAAACGGATGCTCCGGAACATCAACGGACTGCGGCAGATGAACCGCCTGCCCGAGGCGATCATCGTGGTCGACCCCCGCAAGGAGCACAACGCCGTCCACGAAGCCCGGCTGGTCGGGATCAAGGTCATCGCGCTGCTCGATACGGATTGCGATCCGGATCAGATCGACCTGCCGATCCCCGGCAACGACGACAGCATCCGTTCGATCCAACTGGTGCTGAAGCATCTGACCGCGGCAATCATCGAAGGCCGCGGTTCGCTGCCGAAGGATTCCGTGCAAGCCGTGGAAGAAGAGCAATACAAGGCCGTGCCGTCGATTCAATCGTAACCGGCCTGATGGTTCTGAAGTTTCCGTCGCGCGGCTGACTTGGGGTGCTTTCCCTGTTCAGCCGCCGATTTTTTATTTTCCCGTGTCGACGAAGGAGTGCTTGTCATGGCCGCGATCACAGCGCAGGCAGTAAAGGAACTGCGCGATTTGACCGACCTGCCGATGATGGACGTCAAGAAAGCGCTGGTGGACGCGGATGGCGATCAGGCGCGGGCCATCGAGTTGCTCAAGGAACGGAGCAAGAAGTTCATTCTCAAGCGGCTGGAAAACGCCACGTCCGAAGGTCTGGTCCGCGTGGCGACGTCTGCGGACGGTTCCGTCGGCGCGATGATCGAGTTGCAGTGCGAATCGGCGCCCGTCGCCAAGGCGGACGATTTCGTGTTCCTCGCCGACCAACTGGTCAAGCAGCTACTGACGGGCCCCGGTGCTTCAACGCCCGAAGAATTGCTCGCGCAGCCGGCTCCGGACCGACCGGGAATCAAGCTGGGCGAACTGCTCGACGAAGCGGTGGGCAAGATCCGTGAAAAGATGGTGCTCGGGCGGGTGCTGCGAGCGGAAGGCCCCGTGGGCGGATACGCGCACCACGACGGTAAGACGGGCGTGCTGTTTCAGGCGACCGGTGAGAAAAAGGCGACTCCCGTGTTGAAGGACGTGGCGATGCACATCGCCGCGCTGAGGCCGCTGGTCACTCATCCGGAAGAACTCCAGGCCGATCTGGTGGCCGCGGAACGGGCGAAGCTGACGACGGAAGCAGCCGCCTCGGGCAAGCCTGCCAACATCATCGAGAAGATCGTCGAAGGACGCATGAAGACGTACTACGCCGAAAGCGGCGTGCTGACGTTCCAATTGTTTGCCAAGGACGATTCCAAGACCGTCAGCCAGGCGCTGGCGGAAGCCGGACTCAAGGCGGCCGGATTCACGCGCTGGATTCTCGGAAACTGAGGTCGCCCATCGCGCAGACGGCCCGCGCGGTCGATCGATCAAGCGAGTCATGCGGGGGGCGAAGTCGCCCCCCGGTTTGTTTTTGTCGACACCATTTGTATTTTGTCGACACCATGCAACACCAGTCTCTGATCACGGATCGTTCATCCGGTGCAGGGGAGAATCTCAATGCCAACCAGTCCCGCCCCGCGCTACAAGCGAGTCCTGCTGAAACTGAGTGGTGAAAGCTTCGCCCGTCCCGGCGAGTCGGGGATCTGCGTCTCGGAGGTTCAGGGGATCTGCGAACAGATCAAACGGGTTGTCGAGTCCGGGGTGCAACTGGCGATCGTGTGCGGCGGCGGAAACATCCTGCGCGGCCGTGAATTCTCGAACTCGAACTCCATCGTTGCTCCGGCGACGGCACACTACATGGGGATGCTGGCCACGGCGATCAACGCCCTGGCGCTGCAGGATGTGATGGAGCACTTCGGCATCCCCACGCGTGTGCAAAGTGCGATTCCGATTCCACCGGTCGCCGAGCCGTTCATCCGCCGACGTTGCATTCGTCATTTGGAAAAGGGACGCGTCGTCATTCTGGCCGCCGGGACCGGCAGCCCGTTTGTGACGACCGACACCGCCGCGGCCCTGCGCGCCCGCGAAATCGACGCGGATGTCGTCGTCAAGGCGACGCGGGTCGACGGGGTCTATTCTGACGATCCGCTGAAGAATCCCCATGCCGTGCGCTATTCCGAGATCACGTATCAAGAAGTGCTCCGCCAGAACCTGCAGGTGATGGACGCGCAGGCCATCCACCATTGCATGGAACACAACATTCCGATCGTCGTGCTGAACTATCAGAAACCCGGCAACATCGAACGGGCCATTGCCGGCGAGCGACTGGGAACCCGGGTCGGTCCCACCGTATAGATGAGCGTTGAACAACGTGGGATAGGCTTCCAGCTTGTCGCGCTGCTCGAAGAATCACAGGCTGGTAGCCCAAGCCACGGGGTTCGACAACTACGGGCCGTCGCGCGCAGTCCAACGAACCACAGCGATCATTTGCCCGCGCCGAACGGTCCGCTTCACACCCGCGGGGCAAGTCGCTAACGTGGCAGTCCGTTCAGACCCGAATCTTCCCCTGGAATTCGCAGCGCAGGAGCACCGCCCAATGGATCAGGACGAGATATTGATGGACGCTGAAGAGCGTATGGAAAAGGCCGTGTCAGTCGTGCAGGGGCAGCTTCAGGGATTGCGCACCGGTCGTGCGACCCCCGGCCTGGTGGACTCGATCCGGGTCGAGTGCTACGGCTCGCCGATGCCGCTCAAGCAGATCGCCACGATCAGTTGCCCGGAACCGCAGCAGATCATGATCCGTCCCTTTGACCAGGGGACGCTGAACGACATTGCCAAGGCGATCCAGTCCAGCGATGTGGGCCTCGCGCCAAACTCGGATGGTCGCGTGATTCGTCTGAACATCCCGCCGCTGTCGACCGAACGCCGCAAGCAACTCGTCTCCCGGCTGAAGGATCTGGCCGAGGATGGTCGCGTCGCCGTTCGCAACATCCGCCGCGATGCCAACAAGCATGCGGACGTCGCCATGAAGGACAAGACGATGAGCGAAGATCTCCACGATCAGACGAAGGAGGAGGTTCAGAACCTCACCAAGCAGTACGAGGGCAAGATCAACGCCCTCGCCGATGCGAAGGAAAAGGACATCATGGAATCGTGACGGGGTGAGACCGAAGGCTGGAGGCCGTAGTGCTTGGTCACGCCGAAGAATTGGGGTTGTCTTCGTAGCCACGTTCGCCCGAACGTGGGAGAGATGCAGCGACCGCCCCATGTTCTGGCGAACGTGGCTACCCCAAAAGCAAGCGGCGACAAGGCGGTAGGCAGAATCTCGCCAAACAAGAAACTGCCATTCCCTGTCTCCCGCCTTGCCGTCGACGCAACAGGCAATCTCACTCACAGCCCGCGCCGGTCTGTTCGTTACATCTCGCACGAAGCGTTCCCTGCGCAGAGTTCCCGCAGGTCGAATCCGATCCGTATCCGCTTCCCCGCGCCACTTCGCGGGCCGATTGGTGGAATCGCAGTCCGTCCGTGGTGATTCCGCGCGGACCATCGGCAGCTTTAGCCGATCAAGTGGGTGTCTCCAACTCCTGACAGGGAATCCGCGGGCCGATGGCACGCACCCCTGGTCGGCTCTGCGCCGGAAGGCATCACACCATGATCAAGCTTTTCAAAACCTCTCGATTCACACAGACATTCTTTTGGACGGCTGTTGCCGCGGGCTTGCTGATCGGCTCGTCCGGTTGCAAGCAGGTTTCCAGTTGGAAAAACGTTTCACCATTCGCGTCCAGGCCGGCCGCCGAACCCTTTGGATACTCCCCCACCGACACCTACTTTCACCGCCCGGAACAGACACCCGAGTTGACGCCTGTTCCGGATCTGCCGGCACCGGGTCATTCGGTTCCGACGGATCTGCCACCACCTCCCGCACCGGCCGAAGGCGCGAATTCATCGAACGGCGGAGACAGCGTGACCGCCAAGTCGAAATCGATGTGGAATCTTCGGCCGATGAGTTTCTTCCAGCGGAATGGGTCGCGTTCTGACGCCGAACAGTCGGCGGTGTATGAACAGACTCGCGCGTCGACCGCCGACCGGCCCACGACCGGAACCGCAACGGCGGCTCCGATTTCGCCGTCGCGGTTTGACCGCCATCCATCCGTCCCGGTGGGCAGGACCGAAGAGCGTTCCGTCGCCCACTTCGGATCACCGATCGGATCATCCGAGCTTTCTCCCGCGGCGCGGGGTATGTCGGCACCGGTTCAGTCGCAGTCCCTGGACGATTCCTACACGGGACCGGTCATCACTCCGGGGGCGCAGTACAGGATCGGCCACGACCTGCCCATTGAAAGCTGGCCGCACGCGCCGCGGACGGTGAATACTCCGCCGGTTGTCCGGTTGCGGAAGCAGAGTCCACACGTCACAGCCGATGCCTTTGCCCCCACAGCGCCGGTGCTGAATTCAACGGCCCGACCGACGGAACTGCCGCCGTCAGACTCGGCAACCGTGCCGCTGCTCCTGCCTCCCGGTCCGTGAGTAGTCGTCCGCCCGACTTTCCCGGATCGAAGTGCGCCGATGGTCCGCAGGGGTGGTTCTCCCGGCTGACCGCGACGCCACTGAGCGACGGGATTCCCGGATCGGCATTTGGTTTTGGCGGAGTTTGATTAGAATGCGACCCTTGTCAGCGACAGGTTCCCTTCCGCGAATCCCCGGCCGTGATTCCTCAAACGACAACCAAGGCTTTAGTCGAAGCCGGTCAATCGACCGCCCGGCCTGATCCTGCGACCGAGATTCAGCGGCGCTGATGACGCCGGACTTTACTTTGCAGAGATGGAACGATGATTCAAAGACCCGACGGATTCCGGGGTGCTGTTTCCCCTCGACGTGCAGGCATTCAGATCGCCACCTGCCTGGCGGTGTTGTTCGGACTGGGCTTGCTGCTGCATCGCGCGCCCGCCCAGAGTCCCGCCGCCGATCCGCCGGACTCCGCCAGTGAGAAACCGGTCGCGGTCCGCCCGGCCGCTCCGAAGGGAATTCCGCAAGACCCCATTGAAGTGCTGTATGCGCTCGGACCATTCCTCTACCCGCTGGGCCTGACGTCGATCATCGTCGTTTGGTTTTCCATTGAGCGGCTGGTCGTGCTACGCCGGGGACGGGTGATCCCGCGACCGTTCGTCCGCCGGTTCTTCGAACATCTCGAAGAGGGCAAACTGGACCCCAAGTCGGCGATGAAGCTGTGCGAAGAAAGCGGCAGCCCGATCGCCTCGATCTTTGCCCACGGCCTGCGCAAATGGGGCAAGAGCAGTGTCGAGGTGGAACAGGCGATCATTGACGGCGGCGAGCGGCAGGTCAGCCAACTCCGCAAACATTTGCGG
>JANMLE010000653.1:0-1003 GCA_031372385.1 Planctomycetota bacterium
CAATGGCGCGCCGACCTGATGCCCTACGGCGGCCTGAAAGACAGCGGCCTCGGCAAGGAAGGCCCCCGCCACGCCATCCGCGAAATGACCGAAGAAAAAATGGTGGTCATCCATTGAGGGATGCAGTTCGCACCCAATGCCCCAGATTCACAAACGCGATGGCCCTGTCGGTGTGTGACGTGAGTTGAGTTGCCTCAAACCAGAACTGTGGAAGAACATCTCCATGACCATCCAGATCAGTCAATGCAGAGCCGTTCGGCTCCTCTTCTCAGTCCTGGCGATCAGCTTGGCGATTGCCGCCGAGCCAGTCGCGTCGGCGCAGAACTCGAACGCAGCGCCTGCGAAGTCCGCTGAGGCGGGAGCCGGCGATTTCTATCGTCCCGACGAAGTCCAGTCGGTTTATTTGCGGGTCACCGACGAAGACATGCAGCGCATGCTGGCGGCGTTGCCCGAGCGGATCTATGTGCGGGCGTCCTTTCGGTGGCGGGATGTTTCCCTTGAAAACGTGGCGGTCCGCTTCAAGGGAAACAGCTCCTCCGCTCCATCCCAGCAGCACAAGCGGAGCTTCCTGATCAAGTTCGACGAGTACGAAGACGACCAGCGCTTCCTCGGACTGCGGCGGGTTTCCTTGGACAACGGCGTCCAGTTCGGCAGCGTGTTCAGCGAGCCGATCATCACCGAGATTCTGCGTGACCAGGGACTCAAGACGCATCGCTGCAATTACGCCAAGCTGTTCCTGAACGACAGGTACCACGGGGTCTATGGGAATGTGGAGCGGATTGATGAGACGTTCATCGAACGCCATTTTCCCGATTCAAACGGCCTGTTGTTCAAGGTCGATGAAGGGGGCCCCGGTGCCAATCTTCAATTCCTCGGCGACGATCCGTCGGTTTACACGCGGGCCTTCGAGCCGGAGACCAAGTCCGCCAAGAAAGGCCAGCGACGACTGGTCGAGTTCATCAAGATGATCAATCAGTCACCCGAGAAGGACTTCGCGGCGAAC
>JANMLE010000763.1:0-3317 GCA_031372385.1 Planctomycetota bacterium
GTCGAGGATTGCAGCAAGGACGGCACCAAGGGGGTGCTGCAACAGTTGGAGGCTGAAGCGGCGGCCAATCCCGATCCGATGAACGCGATCAGCGTCACGTACCACGACGTGAACAAGGGGAAGGGGGCCGCCGTTCGCACCGGCTTCTCCAAAGCCCGCGGGGATGTGATCCTGATCCAGGACGCCGACCTGGAATACAACCCCTCCGAATACCCGCGCCTGCTGCGGCCGATCGTCGAGGGGCATGCGGACGTCGTCTACGGCAGCAGGTTTCTCGGCGATCAGGAACATCGCGTGCTGTACTACTGGCATTCGCTGGGGAACAAGGGGCTGACCACCATCTCCAACTGCCTGACCAATCTGAACCTGACCGACATGGAAACCTGCTATAAGGTTTTCACCCGCCAGGCGCTGGCCGACATCTGGCCGACACTGAAACAAAACCGCTTCGGCATCGAACCGGAACTGACGGCCAAGATCGCGCGGCGGCGACTGCGCGTGTACGAACTCTCGATCAGTTACCATGGCCGAACCTACAACGAAGGCAAGCACATCGGCTGGAAGGATGGCCTGCAGGCGTTGTGGTGCATCGTCAGATACTGGTGGGCGGATTAGTGACGAAGAATGAATCGTGGTTTCAACGACCATCGCAGTCGTCAAGGCATCTCTTGAAATGAACAGTTCGTCGGCGATTCACGGTTCCGATTCTGATTCTCCAAAGCGCAACCCGTCGCGAGTCCGACTGTTCTTCTCACCAACCGTTTCGCCGGTATTTTCCATCCTGCTATTCGTAACCGTGTTCCTGCCAGTTTTTGTCCTCACCAGCTCGTCAATCACCACAGTCGATGGTGCGTTTGCCTGGAAGCAGATCGAAGCCGGCAACGTCGAGTGGGTCGACTTCTCCGGCGAGACGATGAGAGGGTGCTGGAGAATCATCCCCGCGTCGCCTGATAACCGAACGAGCAAATTAACGGCCTTGTTCAACGTCTCAATGCCGTTGAACAGCGAACTGAGGGATCATTTACTCAAACATGGTTCGCGAATTCGCGAGAAATCTGCCAACAGCTTCGGCACGACGCTGCGCCTCGCGATCGTGAATCTGCTGCTCCTATTCCTCTTCGTTGGGATCACGTGGGTTGTGATTCGACGAAGGAACAACCCTGATAGGCGGACGGACGAGTTGGATGGCGTGTGAACAACGACTCAACGCATCTGCCATGACCTACAATCACCACAGCCGACAAGGTTATTACTCGAAATGAGCAGTCCGCCGCCGAACAGTGGTTCCGATCCCGACCCGAACGCGGGTGACCGCCGACCCGCCGGATCGACCCGCCCCGCGTTTTCGCCGTCGTGGATCGTGATCGTGGTGGTCTGCATCGCAATGATGTTCCTCCTGCCGATGGTCTTCAACGAATCCCCGTCGCGCGTCGACTACACGTTCCTGTGGAAGCAGAGTGAGGCGGGCAACGTCGAGCGGGCGGTGTTCCAGGGAGATTATCTCCGCGGCAAATGGAAGACGCCCCCCGAAAAACCGACCAAGGAATCGCCGACTCCCGGCCTGGAATTCGAAGTCTACCTGCCGTTGCCGCTGGACCACGACCTGAGAAAGCACCTGCAGAAGAACGGCGCGCAAGTCACCGGCAAATCGGAAAGCGGCTTGTTCGGCGCGAACGGCGTCATGCTGCTGATCAACGGCCTGTCGCTGTTGGCATTTCTCTGGTTCATCTGGTTCATGCTGCGCCGCAACAGCGATCCGTTCAGTTCCGGCATGCTGGGAAGCTTCATCCGGAGCCCGGCCAAGCGCGTCAAAACGTCGGACCACCCCACCACGTTTGACGACGTCGCCGCGATGGACCAGGCCAAGTTCGAACTCCAGGAAATCGTCGAGTTCCTCAAGACCCCGGCCAAGTTCCTGCGCCTCGGGGCTCAGATTCCCAAGGGCGTCTTGTTGATGGGACCGCCCGGCACCGGCAAGACCCTGCTGGCGCGCGCCACGGCGGGCGAGGCGGGTGTGCCGTTCTTCGCGATCAACGGGTCCGAGTTCATCCAGATGTTTGTCGGCGTCGGTGCCAGCCGCGTGCGCGACATGTTCAAGACCGCCAAGGAAAGCGCTCCGTGCATTCTGTTCATTGACGAAATCGACGCGGTCGGCCGGGTCCGCGGTGCCGGACTGGGCGGCGGCCACGACGAACGCGAACAGACACTGAACCAGATCCTCAGCGAGATGGACGGCTTCCAACAGACGGAAGCGGTGATCGTCGTCGCGGCGACGAACCGGCCCGATGTGCTCGACCCCGCGCTGCTCCGTCCCGGCCGCTTCGACCGTCACGTCACGGTCGATCGGCCGACCAAGACCGGACGCACGGCGATCCTGAAGATCCACTCCCGCAAGGTGCCGCTGGCCGATGACGTCGACCTCGACGCCGTCGCCGCCGGAACCATCGGATTCTCGGGCGCGGAACTGAAAAACCTCGTCAACGAGGCGGCTTTGCACGCCGCGCGGACCAACCGCGAAACCGTGCTGGCGTCGGATTTCGACGCCGCCCGCGACAAGATCCTGATGGGCCCCAAGCGTGAGGAAGTCCTCAACGAACGCGAACGGCTGATGACCGCCTACCACGAATCGGGGCACGCGCTGCTGGCATGGCTGCTGTCCGACGTGGATCACGTCCACAAGGTCACGATCATCCCGCGCGGCCGCGCGCTGGGCGTCACGCAACTGCTGCCTGACGAGGACCGCTACAACGTTGGTGAGGCCCGGTTGCACTCGCAACTGGCCTTCATGCTGGGAGGCCGCGCGGCCGAGAAACTGGTCTTCGACGAATACTCCGCCGGGGCCGAAGACGACCTGAAACGGGCCACGCAGATGGCGCGGCGGATGGTCACCCGCTGGGGCATGAGCACCGTCATCGGCCCCGTCGCCTTCCGCGACAGCGAGGAACACCCGTTCCTCGGCAAGGAAATGCACGAGAGCCGCGACTACAGCGAGGAAACCGCCAAGATCATCGACCAGGAAATCCAGCGTTTCCTGACCCTCGCCGACCAGCGCGCGGTCCAGGTGCTGACCGAGAACCGCGACAAGCTCGACTCCATGACGAAGGCCCTCGTCGAAAAGGAATCGCTCGACCAAAACGAGATCGCCGAAATCATCGGCATCCCCGTCAAACGCGGCGAATGACCGTCCGCGGAAGTCATAAATTCCCACCGTGGTCGCTCTTTTCATTCTCTGTGAATGGAAAACGACGTTGGTTGTCACGTTCAACAAGGAGCCACCCTGCCCTACCTCCCATCGGTCCGCACAGCGGATCGGAGTC
>JANMLE010000776.1:0-2704 GCA_031372385.1 Planctomycetota bacterium
TTCGCCTGCTTCGCCACCTTCCTGGGCGGCTCCTTCTTTTCCTCCCTCCGCTCCCTGCTTCTGCCCCCCCTTGCCGGGTTCGGCACCGGGCTTGCCGGCCTCTTCCTTGCTTCCGCCGGAGCCGGGCTTCTTCGTTCCTTCGTCCGCCTTCGATCCCCCACCCGCAGTCTTCTTTCCGCCGGACTGTGGATCAGCTTTCTTGCCAGCCGGTTGATCCGAACCAGGGCGGTTTGTGGCGTCCCCTTCGCCTTGCGTCTCGCTGCCCGGGTTCCCTTCTTTGTCCTCCTTGGAGCTGCCCCCTTCACCACCGCTCCCCTGCTTGGAACGCTGGTTCTTCTCGCCCGGCCCCTTCAGTTTTTCGTCGGCGGCATTGGAATCGCCCGGCCGCTTTTCCGGGTTCTGACCCGGTGGCGACTTTTGCGTGTCGTCGTTCTGCTGATCGATCTTCTGCTTGTCCGGATCGGTGGCTTGCGGCTTAGGGGGCTTGACCTCGTTGTCGGAGGGACGTTTCGCGGGATTGACGGGGTCGCCCGGCTTGGCACCGCCCGGCTTCGTTTCGGGCTTCGTTTCGGGCTTCTGTTTGGGGTTGTCCTGTTTGTCGGACGGAGTTGTCCCTGGCTGTTCCGGATCGTCAGGCTTTGGTTCGCCCGGCCGTGTTGCCGGTTTTTCTTTGGGATCACGGGCAACGTTGGGATTGTTGGAAGGTGTGGGCTTGGCTGTTGGAGCGTTGTCGGGCTTGCCGACTCCCTTTTCGGTTCCGTCGGGGTTCTTGCGTTCGGCATTGGGTGATTCAGGGGCCGGTTCTTGAGGCCCCTCGGCCGGGCCCTTCTTTTCGTCGCCCGCTCCCGGCTTCATTGAAGGCTTGGATTCGGTTCCGGAACCCTGTCCCTCCTGCTTGTCGGTTCCAGCCTTCGGTGGCTTCGCCGGATCGGGATTGGATTTGTCCGGGGATGATCCGGTCCCTTCCTGCGCACCGGGCTTCTTCTCGGGCTGCTCACCCGGCTGAGGCTCGGCACCCGGTTGGCCGGGCATCGGCTTGGTCGTGGGCTTGGTCCCCTCGTTCGTCCCGTCGGACTTCGGGGGCTCACCCGGTTTGGTTCCCTCACCCGGTTTCGGATCAGTTCCTTCAGCGGACTCGGAACCCTTCTCTTTGGGGGTGGTGGCTGGACTGCTCACCGGATTGGACTTGTCCGTTGGAGTCGTCGTGGCTCCCCCGGGCTGCTTCGTCCCTTCGGGTTTGTTGGTGCCGTCGCTGCCGGGCATTGGCGGCTTCGACTCGTCCTTGCCGGGCCTGGCTTCATTGGGCATCGGCTGAGTGCCGGTGTCCAACTTATCCGGGCTCGGCTTGTTGCCGGGCGGATTGGTTTTCTTCGGAGACTTCGGCGACGCGCCGTCTTCGGTGCCGGGCATCGGTAGTTTCGGATCGGGCGCATCCCCGTTGGGCTGTGGATCGCCGTCGGATTTGGAAGTGTCCGGGTTCTGCTCCGTGCTCCGATCTTTCTTCGGGGCATTCTCCTGTGGGGGCTGATCGGGCTGCTTGCGGTCCTTCTTCTGATTCAATTCATTGATCAGTTTTTCGAGCGCCTTGTCATCCTCGTCGCCATCGGGACTGAGGGGCTGTTGCTCCTTGGGCTTGTCCTGTTCACCGGCTTTGGATGCGCTCTGCTGCCCCTGATCACCCTGCTTGGTGTTTTGCACCGGTTTGTTGCCGTTGGACTTGGGCTGGCCGCCTTCCTGTCCCTGTGGGTTGTTGGCCGCATCGTTGCCGGCCTGCTCGGGTTTCTGCGGCATCGGTTCTTGTGCGGGACGCTGCGGATCTTGTGGATCGCGCTGACGCTGGTCGTCGGACGGATCCTTCGGCGGCTGCTGTTCGGGACGGTCCGAGTTCTGTTCCTGTTCCGCTTCCTTCAACCGCACGTCCCGGTTGACCTGGTCCTCGGCCAGTTTCTGCTGGACTTCCTTGTCGCTGACCCGGTCCACGATCTTCAGCTTCAATTCCGGGGTCACTTTGGAATTGGGGCGCGGCTGCTTGTTGTCGAAGGCCTGAACCCAGATTTCGACGACATCGCCAGTCTGTAGCACGAGCCGCTCCAATTTGAGATCGTGCTTCAACAACAGCCGCTGCTGGCGGCCATCGGACAACGGCTCCTTGTGAACCGGCTGACCGTTCTTCTTCACATGCTGATTGATGTGGCTCTATTCGAAGTCGGGATCGCGCGCTTCGTTGAGCAGCGGGATCACCGCGTTGGCGGGAACTTCGAGATCGCGCACCGGTTCGAGCAGCGACACTTCCGGCGGCAGATCGGGGCGGATGTTCAGGCCGTACTGGATCGGACTGGGATCGGACTCGCCCGCGTCCGTCTTGCATTGGATCTGATAGATCTTCGCGTAGGTGCCGTCCGAACGGAACCCGAGCGACCACGAGGCAGTGAGCTGCCGGCCATCGCTGGAGACCGAGAGCGAGACTTCCTCGGGGCGTCCCTTGTCGTTCGGTTGTGGAGGCGTGTCGTAGAACTCGATCGTTGCCGACTTGACGGGCATGTTGGTGCGTGCGGTGAGAGTAACCTTGGTTCCCTCCCACGAATCGATCTGTCCGCCCGCTTGTTCCATGGCCTCCAGCTTCATGTAGGCGGGGAACTGAATGCGGATCTGATCGACGGTGGCGGAGGGTGGCTGCTTGACGGTGATGCGATACTCACGCGAC
>JANMLE010000801.1:0-8728 GCA_031372385.1 Planctomycetota bacterium
CTGGTAGCGCAGGTCATGCCCGGTCATCGCCCGGTAGCGCTGAAAGACATCCTTGTACGTGCGGCCCCACGCGTGGTGGACTCCCATCGGGTTGTTGGCCGTGATGGGACCGTCGAGGAAACTCCACGTCTTCCGCCCGGCGATCTGCTGTTGCAGGCGGGCGAAGATGGAACGCTCGGTCCAGAACTTGAGGACTTCGTGCTCGCCCTTGATGAACTCGGCGTCGGCGACTTTTTCAAACATCGGTGCAAGGTCTCACAAAATGGATCGGGTGGTCCCGGTCGAACCGTGGGTCAAGAGGGCCGGCGTGACGCGATGCAGAGGATCGGTCGCTGCTGATGGAAGATGCGGTGGGACGTTCCGGGCGATTCCGGGCGGGCCATTCTAGGGTGGCTCGCCCGCATTGAAAACGAAGCCGGGTTCCTGCGAACGACGCGAATCAAGATCGTGATTCACCGCGCGGCCTGACGTGAGACGTTTGGCCGCTGCGCCAACGGCGTGCGTGCGATCAACGGTTCGCCCGTGCCCGCTCCCACGCCGATGGCATTGGGGCTAAACGTGGAGACGTCGTATTCAGGCCGCGTGAGGTATCGCGGGTGAACATTCGCGGGATTTTCATCTGGCACGTCTGTCGGGATTTGTAATGATGTCTCGGCCACGCCGGTGTCCGCCGCGCTGAATCGATTTTGTTCGGGAGCATTTCCCGAGATCGTTTGTCTGTTTGTTCGTCACGTCCCTCGAAGGAATTGAGCCATGAAGGTGGTCCGCAGTTGGAGTTTGAATCGTCTGGGATCGCAATTTGAGTTCGCGTTCATCGCGGCCGTCGCGGTGATGAGCCTGGCCGGTTGCGGCAAGGTGCCGAGTTGGAATGAGATGACTGGCGGCCAACCGGCACCCGCGCCGACGAAGCCTGTTCCGTCAACGGCGATCGTCGAGATCCCTCCGACACAACCGGCCGTAGCGGCACCGATGGCTCACCAACAGGATGCCGGTCAGGTGCTGGCCTGGTTCAAGTCGCTGCAGCCGATGCAGATCAACGATCAGTCGTTGGTTCGACTGACGTCGATCTCGACCGGGCTGGAGTCGATCACCGAGATCAACGCCCAAGGGGGCGGCGTGACGGACGCCGGCCTGGCCGAACTGGGCAAGCTTCCCGCTCTGCAAAAACTGTCGCTCGACGGCACCGCGGTCACCGACGAGGGGATGAAGGGACTGCAACGAGTTCGCTCGCTTCAATCGTTGTCGTTGAATGCGACGCGGATCTCGGCGGGAGGGCTCGAACGTCTGGCGACGCTGCCCGGTCTGAAGCGCATGGAATTGATGGGCTGCGATCTGACGCAGGCCGACTTCGCGGCGATCGGCAAACTGCCCGCGCTGGAATCGCTGGTGCTGAATCGCGTTTTGGAATTGAACGACGCCGGACTGGAACTGATCTGCGAGGCCAGCACGTTGAAGTCGCTGCATTTGAACGAATGCGTGGGTCTGACCGACAAGGGACTGGTGGCTCTGGCGAAGGCGCCGGGGTTGGAAGAACTGTATCTCAACAGGGCGAATATTACCGGAGTCGGTCTCGGTGCGGCCGGCGCGAAGAAGGGCTTGAAATCTCTCCGGGTGCTCGCCGTCTCGGCAGCGCCCATCAGTCTTCCGGGTGCCCGGGCAATCAATTCGCTGAAGACACTGGAGTCGCTGGATATCGGTTTTGTCCCAAGCATGAATGACACGTTCTTCGTCGAGTTTGTCGAGGGCCTGCCGCATTTGAAGTCCCTGAGCATCGAAGGCTCAAAGGGCATTCTGGGGCAGGGATTCGCCAAGCTGAAGGCGTCGGCCAACAGCCTCGAAACGCTCAGCGCCCAGAATACGGGTGTCGTGGATCAGGCGCTCGGGTTTCTGAAGGGACACAAGAAGCTGAAGTTCATCGACCTGAGCAACAGCAATGTGTCGCTGACGGGAGTGCAGCAGTTCAAGAAGCTGGTCCCGACCTGCGAAATCCTGTCTGCCGGCGTGAGGTACTGAGAGGGCGGAAGGACGGGAGAACTCAGGGCTTTTTCCTCAGTTCTACAGTGACGGTTCCACCGATTGGGAGGAGTGCAAAGTGAGAAATGATCAGTGCAAAGTGCAAACCGAAAAGTACAACGCAACCGAGTGCCGGCTCGTGATGGAAACCGGCATTACCTGTCTACCGTTTTGCACTTTGCACTGATCACTTCTCACTTTGCACTGAATCTTCGGACCAATCCTTCACCGTCAGATCAGCCCCTTGCACGCGTCATCAGCGACACGACGATCAGCGTCAGAAAGCCCAGCGGGATGGTGACGAGTCCCGGCTGGCTGAAGGGAACCAGCGCGGACTTTGCTGCGGCATCCGCGGTGAAGCCATACACCTTTTGGAGCGTGTCTTCGCTGACCAGGATCCAGCCCAGCGAGCTGAACAGCCCGACCATGATCGCGGCCGAGATCCCCTGCTTCGTCGTTCCCTTCCAGAACAGCAGCATCACCAGCGACGGCAGGTTCGCCGAGGCCGCCACGCTGAAGGCCCAGCCGACCAGGAAGCCGGCGTTCATCCCCTCGAACAGGATGCCGAGTCCGATCGCGATCACACCGACGACGACCGCCGCCAGCTTGCCGATGCGGACCTTTTCGTGGTCGTTCATCTCCCACCGCAGCACGCTCGACAACAGGTCGTGAACCACGGCTCCACTGGCGGCGACAATCAGTCCGCTGACCGTGCCGAGCACCGTCGTGAAGGCGATGGCCGAGATGATCGCAAACAACAATTCGCCGAAACTTTTCGCGAGCAGCGGAGCCGACATGTTGTCGTTCGTCAGGTCGATGCTGCCGCTGGTCATGGCTCCCAGCCCCATGAACAGCGTCAGGACGTAGAAACAGCCGATGGTGCCGATGCCGACGACGGTGCTCAGCCGGGCGGCGGCCTGATCCTTCACGGTGTAGTACCGGATCAGGATGTGCGGCAACGACGCCGTGCCGCAGAACAGCGCGAGCATCAGCGAGATAAAGTTCAGCCGCGACATCAGATTTTCGGATTGCAGTCCCTTGAAGGTGGGGCTGTTTCCCGGTCGCAGGACCTTGGCCCCTGATGTCGGCACGGGTGACCAAGTGACGGACTTCCCACCGTCGACCACGGTCTCCTTTTTCGACCACAACACGATCTCACTCTGTTGCAGCGTCGCGAGGTATTCCACCGGTCCCAGCGGACCTGTTTCCGTCTGGCCACCCGGCAATTTGCTGAGGTGCCCGACCGGTCGCAGATCGGCCTGGCCTTCCCCTTTTCCGTGCGGCAGGCCATTGACGAACTTCTTCAGGACGTCATGACCATCCGAGTCCTTTTCCCTCTTGGTGGTCATCGATTGCGGCGAATTCGCCAGTTCGCTGGTGTCGACTTTCAAGCCGCGGTTCAGAATCAGCAGTGTCAGGATGCCGCTGAACAGCACAAGCAACCCTCCCTTGATGAACTGCACGTAGGTGGTGCTCACCATGCCGGCCGTGGCGACGATCAGCGTCACGATCACACCGACCAAGACGACGCCGGCCCAGTAGGGAAAGCCGAGCAGCGGCTGGATGAGCGCACCCGCCCCCACCATTTGCGGAATCAGGTAGAAGACGCTGACGACCAGCGTGCTGATCCCCGCCGACAGTGTGATGGAGCGGGATTGAAACTGGCTGTTCAGTGCGTCGGCAAACGTGTACTTGCCGAGTCGCTTCAGAGGTTCCGCGACGACAAACAGCGCGACGACCCAGCCCGCCAGGAAGCCGATCGAGTAGAGGAATCCGTCATAGCCGTAGAACGCAATCATCCCGCAGATGCCGAGGAATGACGCGGCCGAGAGATAGTCGCCGGCAAATGCCACCCCGTTGACGAACCAGTGAATCTGACCGCCCGCCGCGAAGTATCCCGCCGCGGATTTCGTCTTGGCCGCAAAGTAAAAACTGAGCGCCAGCGTGGCGGCCACAAACAGGGAAAACACGATCACGGAGAGATACGTCGGCTCATGAATCATGGCAGCCCATCAGGAAAGCAGAAGTCTCGGACGAAGAATTGGCGGGGTTGATTGGCCGCCCCACGATGGGCGAGGCAAACTTTCGAAGTCTACCGAGAGTTCGGAAGTTTTCGGTCACGGGCCGTCGATTCCATGCGGATTGGAGCCACCCCGGCACAGCCACGAATAGACCAGGGCCAGCAGCATGGCGGCGACGATCAATCCGAAGCCATACAGGATCGCGAGGTTCAACCCGAGTGCCGGCGTCTGTTCCATTTGCGCGGGCGCAAACGCGTTCAGACCGACGAACCCCCCGTAAAACACCAAGTAGACGAGGAACAGGACCATCCCGTACTTGGCATTCCGCGCGGCGATCCGGGGATCTTCGATTTCCTTGGCGTGAACCTGACCTTGATCGAGACCTGCCATGCCGCATTCCTTTGGCCAACGGACAACGTCGACTCGAAAAAAACCGAGAACGGGGCAGGCACAGATAACATCCTGACAGGTCAGCCGCAACTGCTGGTTGTCGAGTGTCGGACCAAGATAGAAATGTCACACCCCGGCAGCCACCGTGAATGCGTGACCCCAACGACGGATGTCCCTCCGGCAGACACTGCCGGAGCTGCCATTGACGTTTTTTGGCGATTCACGCATAGTCTCGACCCTTCCCTGTTCCCCCAGCCCCTTTGCGACAGACTGAAGCTGCGACGATGTCCGAGACGCCCGACCGTTTGGAAGCCGCCCGACTGGAAAAACTCGCCAAGATCGAGGCTCTCGGCCTTGATCCGTGGGGGCAGCGGTTCGACGGTCACATGGCCCTCGAAAAGGCCCGCGAGCTCTGTCCGGCTGAGCCGGGTACCGACGGGCCGACCGTCCGTGTCGCCGGTCGCATCCTGCGCTGGAACGACAAGGGCAAGCTGCACTTCATCCACATCCAGGATCACACCGGACGCATTCAGTTGATGCTCTCCCGGAAAGAATCCACTGATGAGATGTGGGCGCTGTTGGAGTGTCTCGATCTTGGCGACCTGATCGGCGTCGACGGCAAGACGCGCGTGTCGAACACCGGTGAGAAGACGATCCTGGTGACGGGCCTCACGATCCTGTGCAAGTCGCTGGCACAGCCGCCGGAAAAGTTTCACGGCATCCAGGACAAGGAAGCGTTGCTGCGCCAACGTTATGTGGACCTGATCTACTCCGAAGGGGTGCTGGAGCGGATGTTCAAGCGGTTGCGAATCCTGGATTCCATCCGTCAGACACTGCGGGGCGAGAGCTTCTTCGAAGTCGAAACGCCGGTGTTGCACGCCATCGCGGGGGGTGCCGCGGCCCGGCCGTTCAAGACCCATCACAATGCGCTCGACATCCCCCTGTTCCTGCGCATCGCCCTCGAACTGCATTTGAAGCGGCTGATGGTCGGCGGGATCGAGCGTGTGTACGAAATCGGCCGCGTCTTCCGCAACGAGGGGGTCGACGGCACTCACAACCCCGAATTCACGATGATCGAACTGTATCAGGCGTATGGCGACTACCACTCCATGATGGACTTGGCGGAAAAGATCATTTCGAACGCGGCCATCGCCGCGAACGGGACCGCCGTGCTGCCGTGGGGCGACAAGACGGTGAACTTCACGCCGCCGTTCCAACGCGCCAAGTACGGCGACCTCTTCCGCGAGCACGCCGGCTGCGACATGCACGATGCCGAGGCTGTGTCCGCCGTGGCCCAGCGGCTGCACATCGAGACCGCGAACCGTCATCCGGATGTCATCGTCAATGACGTGTTTGAAGCGACGGTGGAAGACAAGCTGGCCGGCCCGGTGTTCGTCTATGACTACCCGTCGTCGATGTGTCCGCTGACCAAACGAAAGCGATCCGACCCGAGCATCGCCGAGCGGTTCGAGATGTTTGTCGACGGCATGGAGATCGCCAACGCCTACACCGAACTGAACGATCCGCGGTTGCAGGAAGAGCTCTTCCGCACGCAGTTGGCGGGTCTGGCCGAAGAGGATTCGATGGCCAAGATGGATCATGATTTTGTGCGGGCCCTGAAGGTGGGGATGCCACCGGCGGGCGGGATGGGCATCGGCATCGACCGCCTCGTCATGCTGCTGACCAACACGAACAGCATCCGGGACGTGATCTTCTTTCCGTTGCTGAAGCCTGAACAGGGAATATAGGCCCGATCGACGCGGCCCCGCCGCGATTCACACAAGCCAAAGGATTGGCCCATGTACAAACTGCTTCTCTGCCAGCGCTATCTGCGATCCCGGTACATTGCCCTGGCGAGCATCATCAGCGTGACGCTGGGTGTGGCGACGATGATCGTCGTCAACGCCGTGATGGCGGGTTTCAGCAGTGAGATGCGGACGAGGATTCAAGGCATCCTCTCCGACGTCATCATCGAAACCCGCAACTATGACGGCGAAGCCGACTCGGCCATGCACAAGGAACTGGTGCAGCGGCTGATCGGGCAGTACGTCGCCGGCGTGACGACCACAGTCGAAGTCTACGGGATGCTCAGCTTCCAGTACGGCGGACAATACATTCATCACCCGGTGACGCTGATCGGGATCGATCCCGGGAGCAAGTCGGAAGTCGGCCCGCTGGTCGACTATCTGCAAAGCTATCACCGTCAGGAAAACGGCGGTGAGGTGACCGAAGCCGAACGCCCCCTGGACCAGAGGCCCGACTGGTCGCTGACTCCCGCAGCCACCGAGCATCGGCAGCGCATTGCCGGACTGGCTCGCGACAAGGCGGAGTTCCTCCGGCAGATCAAACAGCAGCGGCACGGCGACGACGTGGAAACACCGCCAGCCGCCGGTAACGATGCCGCGGCGGGTGAAGACCCTGATCCGTTCAAGAATATGGTTCGGCAGTCAAACGAACCGCAGGCGACCGAAGCCGCTCTCGGTCAACTGCAAACCGGCCGCCTGTACATCGGCAGCAACCTGATCAGCTTTCCCCACAAGGATGAGACGACCAAGCAGACGCGGATCATCTCCATGGTCCGTCCGGGAGACGACGTCAAAATCAGCACGGTCTCCGCGGGAACGCCGTCACCCAAGTACTTCGACGCGACGGTGGTCGATGTCTTCAAGAGCGGAATGAGCGAATACGATTCCAACTTGGTCTTCTGCAACCTGGAGCATCTGCAGCGGGTACGCCAGATGATCCAGACCAATCCGGACGGGACCGAATCGCGCGCCATCACGTCGGTGCAAATCAAACTGAAGGACTACCGCGATGCGGACAAGGTGCTGGAGATCCTGCGGAGCGAATTCCCGCCGGATCGATACACCGTGCGAACGTGGGAACAGAAGCAGGGCCCGCTGCTGGCTGCGGTCGATGTGGAGTCGTCGATCCTGAACATTCTGCTGTTTCTGATCATCACCGTCGCCGGCTTCGGCATCCTGGCGATCTTCTTCATGATCGTCGTCGAGAAGACGCGCGACATCGGCATCCTGAAGGCGCTGGGGGCCAGCTCCTCGGGCGTGATGTCGATCTTCCTGAGCTACGGCCTGTCGCTGGGGATGGTCGGCAGCGGCGTCGGAGTCATCGCCGGACTGCTGTTCGTCCGCTACATCAACCAGATCGAAGCGGTGATCACGGTGCTGACCGGCAGAAAGGTCTTTGACGAGAAGATCTACTACTTCAAAGAGATTCCGACGCACGTCGATCCGTTCACGATTTGCTGGGTCGCGCTGGGAGCGATGGCGATCGCGGTCCTCGCCAGCGTCCTGCCAGCCCGCCGCGCCGCGCGGTTGCAACCGGTCCGGGCCCTGCGCTACGAGTGAACCTCGACCACATTTTGCACTTTGCACTCATCACTTTTCACTTTGCACTTCTTCTTCAATGAATGGGCCAAGCGGTCCAGCCAACGTGCCCCAGGAGTGGATCTCATGCCCACCGTCATCAGCAAGTCCACCGCCCCGAAGCCGGCTTCCGCCCGGGAGACGATTGCCATGCCCGAACCGCAGATTGCGGCGATTTCCGTCGAGAAGGCTTATCGCAAGGGAGACCATCAGGTTCCCGTTCTGCACGGGGTCGACGTCTCCGTTCGCAAGGGGGAGTTCCTGTCGATCGTTGGCCAGTCGGGGTCGGGCAAGAGCACGCTGCTGCACCTGCTCGGACTGCTCGATTCACCCGATGTCGGCGAAGTGCAACTGGACGGCCAGCGGATCGACGACCTTCCCGCGCGGACCCGCGATGAACTGAGGAACCGCGTGTTCGGGTTCGTGTTTCAGTTCTATCACCTGCTGCCGGAACTGAGCCTGATGGAAAACGTGCTGAGTCCGCTGATGATCCGGCATTCGATCTGGGGCTACTGGAAACGGCGGCGCGAGTACCAGGATCGGGCCCGCGAAATGATCGACCGCGTGGGACTCGGCCACCGGCTGACTCACAAGCCGTCGGAATTGTCGGGGGGTGAAATGCAGCGGGCGGCGATCGCCCGGTCACTCGTGGCGCATCCCGAAATCCTGCTGGCCGACGAACCGACCGGCAACCTCGACGCCCGCACCGGACGCGAGATCATCGACCTGCTCAGCAAGTTGAATGAACAGGAGCGGCTCACTATCATCATGGTCACACATGACATGGCGATCGCGGCCGAGGCGCATCGCACGGTGAAGCTTGCTGAAGGCCGGATCGTTCCGCTGTCGGACGCCGCCTGAAAGCCGTGTGAGCTTGGCGGTTCACCGCCGTGTTGGGCTTGCGGTTCACGGCGGTGTGGC